>CAZTYT010000149.1:0-5537 GCA_964618245.1 uncultured Legionella sp.
GTTTTATGAAAAACTACGCACCAGAACAAATGGAGTTAGCCACTCGCGATGTAGTTGCGCGCGCTATTTTTAGCGAAATTGAGCGTAGCCAGACAGGGTATGTTTATCTTGATATTACTCATCAATCCAAAACATTCCTAAAAAAACGTTTTCCACAAATTTATACCACCCTTCTTTCCATTGGTATCGATATGAGCCAAGACATGATCCCGGTGGTACCTGCTGCCCATTATCAATGTGGAGGCATATTAACCGACATTGATGGGCGGACCGATTTAAAACGTTTATACGCAATTGGTGAAGTGGCCTTCACTGGCTTGCACGGCGCTAATCGACTAGCAAGCAATTCTTTACTGGAAGCTTTAGTAATGGGAACTAATGCGGCTCGTTGCACACTTAAAGATATTTCTGCTCCCTGGAAGTTTAGCGATCATATTCCTAATTGGAGTGCTCCAGGCGAAGTTAATGCCAGACGTGCCAGCCAGATTAATGCCCAATGGCGTGGCCTGCGCGGTGAAATGACCTCTTATGCAGGTATTGTCCGAACTGAAGCTGGTCTTGAAGATTTACTACAATTAATAATGAAAAGAAAAAAAATTATCGAAGAATATTATTGGAAGCATTGTATTACCCGAGATTTTATTGAGCTTAGAAATATTATTCTTAATGCTGAACTCATTGTGAGGGCCGCATTAAACCGTCGGGAATCCCGTGGTGGCCATTTCCGGGAAGATTATCCAATGAAAAAATCGGAAGCGCAGGAGAGCATCGCCAAATTAGGATTAATGGATATATCCCCTGCATAAATTTATTAGTTTGAGGCAAAATGATGTTTAAGAACGCTACTATTTATACCCCTGAAACAACTTTAATGCATATCCGAAATGATATGAGTATTTGCCAAAGTGATTATCCTATCGATTGGTATCAGGAAGATTTTATTCCTTACGCACAAGAATACCAGGCTTTACCTGATCGCAAGTTGACTACTGTTTTAGCATGGATGGCTCCTTATTTAAAAAAAGCTCAAGATCATTTTGGTAATCAATTAATGCTGTTAGCCCACTATTACATGGGCGGTGAAATAGTCCGTTTGGTAGAACAATTTGGGGGAATTATTGGCGATTCTTATCAGTTAGCCTTAAAAGCAGCAGAACATCCAGAAAAATCAGTGATCATAGAATCTGCGGTTCATTTTATGGCGGAGTCTATCAGCATTTTAGCGCATGATAATCAACAAGTTTATATTACCAACCCTAAATCGGGATGCACTATGGAAATGCTAGCGAAGGATTTCATGGTGGAACCCGCATTTTTAGATTTAAATGAACGCTATGGTGCTGAAAACATTCTACCAGTTTGCTACATGAATACTTCTGGCCGTGTTAAAGCAATGACAGGGGCACAAGGTGGGGCAGTTTGTACAAGCTCCAATGTGAAAAAAATATTTCAATGGGCACAAAAACAAAATAAAAAAATACTCTTCATTCCCGATCAACACATGGGAGAAAATGTAGCGTATTGGTTAGGCATAAAAAATTTGGCTTATTGGCCAGGAGGCACTGCTGGCGCTCAATACTCTTTAGCAGAGCAAGATGCCAAAACCTTAAAGCAATTTGACGATTCAGAGTTAATTTTATTTGCAAGCCAATGTGCTGTGCACACCCATTACCAACCTGAAATGTGTGAATACTGGCATACTAAAGGCTATACAACGATTGTGCACCCAGAGTGCCGTAACTCCGTTATTCGGGTTGCCCAGCATTCCGGTTCCACGGCCTTTATTTGGGATTACGTCGTGCATGATCGGGCAAATACCAAACGTTATGCTATTGGCACAGAAAATCACATGGTAGAAAACCTCAAACAATATTGTAAAGGTTTAGGCATTGAAGTAGTTAACCTGGCCGAAGCACCAAAAGCTCCGGATGAGAAAGGTATAGGTTGTGGTTGTGCTACAATGTCACGCAATGATCCACCGCATTTAGTCGCGTTGGTTGATCTATTAAGACAAGGCAAAACCATGTCCTATAATCAGGTCAAAGCAGGTGACGTCGTTAATGAATTCACCGGCGTAAGAAATCGTTTGCCCGTCCAGGATCAACAGTGGGTCATTGAAAATGCCAAAAAATCCTTGCAAATGATGATCGACATCACAGAAGATCGTATTTAAGTAATAGCCTTGGAGTAACCAAGGCTATGTATTTAGTCCGCCACAAAAAACTGGCACCGGGTTACTCCATCGGTGCATACGTAACCACCCACAATATTAATCCAATGATAATCTGATCGTGAAGGAATTAGAGTCACTACTTGCCACCAAATCGAGTAATCCCCTAGTGAATTTCGGTAAGTACACATCACGCCCTGACCATATCCTGCAACTAAAATATTAGCTCGCACAAACTCCGTATTTTCTTCTGCCTGGACAGGATTAGACGAAAAGGGATTAACAACCCAAGGCTCAGGCGGCACCCCCCATTTTAAAGAAGAGGTTTGCGGATCTGGGCAATGAAGGGGATACCCACATGCACTCCATACAGAAAACCCTAGTCCCAAAATAAAAAGATTCCATTTCTTCATAAGCTCCATAACCTCAAATAATAAATTTTTAAAATTATATACAAAACCCATTGTGAGAATCTATTTCTTTGTTATAATGGCCAACCTAAATGCCTGGGTGGCGGAATTGGTAGACGCGCCGGATTCAAAATCCGGTGGTGGTGACACCGTGTGGGTTCGAGTCCCACCCTAGGTACCATATCTCATATTTAAATTCTCTTTTTTGTATACTTCTATTTCAAAATAACTAGTCGCTCTATTTAGGCTAAGAGCCAAATAGTAGCAATGAATAAACGACGTCAGATCAAATCCCCTTATTCTAGCACCTCTGACTTATCAATTTGATGATACTGGTTCTTTCACCCCTTTTGCACAAAAACAAATCATTTGTAGTTGACCAACACCAAAAAAATACCTAAAATAACCCACTTTGGGAAATTTTAAGACTAATAGATCATGAAAGAATCAGTTATAAGTTGGGCAAAAAAAATAAGAAAAGATTCCTCAACGAATTTTTCTTCTTTTTTTAAATCCAAAGAAATTTCTATTAAATTTGAAATAGATAGCAGCATAGAAAAAATATCTATTAATGAATTAATTACTGCCTTTTTCAATACACAACATCCAGCTGATCTACCGCTGACTGTTGATTTCATTCAACAGCAATTAATCAATTATCAAGCGATTCAAAAACAACTTAGCATAGAAGAAGAGCAACTAGAAAAGTTAGATAAAGAAGAAGCCCAGCTCACTAAACATATCGAAAAGATTACTGATACCGATCTATTTAAAGTTATCAATGAAATCACCTCTCTTGAAGCAGGTTTCGAA
The DNA here is from genome assembly GCA_964618245.1 of uncultured Legionella sp. Taxonomy (GTDB): domain Bacteria; phylum Pseudomonadota; class Gammaproteobacteria; order Legionellales; family Legionellaceae; genus Legionella. The sequence goes on from CAZTYT010000149.1 coordinate 3,394, forward strand.
TTAAAAAATGCCAAACAACAGGAAATTATAAAAGCCAAATTAGTCTTGCAAAGAGCAAAACAATTAGAAATAGAAGAAAAAATTAAGAAATTTGAAATAAAAAAAGCTCTAAAACGACAAGAAGTATTAACTCAAAATACAAAATTAAACGAACATCGTGGAAACTACGCCGCTCAAATCAAAGAAAGTGAGCAATTAATTAAAGAAATTCAAGCATTGGAAAAATTATTAGATAGTGCTTATCATCAGGCAATATCTCAAGATGAGCAATTATCGGAGGCTTTATCCCAGTCTGTGTTATTTCTGGGAGTTGCTGCTGGTCTAGGGGGGTTAGCACTCACTAGTTACTTTCTGCCAGCACTTATTGCAGGCTCTGTCGCGGTATTGGTGGGTTGTATTCCTGCAGCTCTCTTTTTAATCATCATGATACTTGTATTAATAGCTGGTGCTGCAAGTGCTGGTTCTGCTGATGGTCTAGGTAAACTTTTAGAAGCCTTATTTGTTATAGGCTTTTACTGTGGCTTACAAACCTACCCTTTGGTCTATGTCGCTGCACCATTTATTGCTGCTGCATCAGCAATCGCTGCCGTAGCCATGCTTGGAGTCAGCGCATTTAACGCTATAAAAGCTGCTATTCTTAACCACTCAAATGATTATTACTTTGAACAAACCTTTATTAAAGCGCTTCTGAAGGAAAATAATGATGAAGTTGTAGAGAAATTGTCTTTAGAAGAAAGACCGGCTAATTTAACTTATAGTTTTTTTAATTCGGGTAACTCCACATCCTTACCAATTGACGATGTGACGGATATCACCAATCTGGCCGTATCGGCTGGATGATTTTCATGGATTAGCCTTGCTTCAGCCATGAGGTATCGCCACATCCCAGAGATCTTCCGCTTGGGGCTTTTCTCCGATATCTAATTCTTTTTCTGCTAAAGAAATAATACTCTCTATGCAACGCTCTATTTCACCCTTAGTGATGGAATTATAGGAACCAGTGGTATAAGCGGAATAAAGCATATTTAAGGGGAATAACAGTGAAAAAGCTATTTTTCGTATCGATTCACAAAAATGAACCACTGTATCTAAAAAAAACCGGGGGCCACCACAATATTTGGAATACGACATGCAATAAGGAATTATGCCGATAACTTCAGCTAACAGCATCACTAATACATGCCCAATTCCCGCTATACCAAAAAGTAAATCATTCCCTAAACTTTCACCTTTTCCTTCGATAGTAACTGTTATTCCTTTACCATTTCTAATTGAGGGCACTTTGGTAGAGGCATTTTGAATAACATGGGCACTCGCAATAATCTTGTTATAATCTGGTTTTTTCTTGCACAACTCTGCATTAATGCTCTTGGCTTCATTTAAAAGCTTGGCATAAAATTGGTACTGCTTTCTAGCGTTTTCCAACCGATATTGTGGAATGCCATCCTCAAAAGGCGTCAGTGTTTGAAAATGCTCTTTTTCACGAAACCAACTCCATGTTTGTGCAATTTCTTCTGCATTAATTGGTTTATCGAGATGATTCAAATACTGTCCTGCTATTACTTGGGGCACAGATACCTCACCCAGAAATAAGGCCCATCGATCATGACAAATTTCAGCAATTGAAGACTGCAAACGCAAACCAAAGCGGTTAATTTTAGGCTGGGTGAAAAACATACGAACCTTTTAAAATGCCGGAAAAGAGCTAATATACATCAAATAGATTAAAATAAAACTTTTTCTTAGGATGCATTCGTAACAATACCCTCTTTTAAAATAAGGCTATTGCCCTTAATGTTCCCGCAGTAGCTGGACCCAGTTGAGCACTTTGCCCAGGATTTGGAATATAAGAAAATGCTGGTTCAAGATAAATAAATTTATAGAGTGCAGCCTGATAATAAATCTGAAACATCAATTCTTTGCCTCGATTAGTTCTTCGCTGGTTTAACCAGGCTAAAGAAAATCCTGCGCCCAACGAATCTGCTGCTCGATTAGGGACTAAGCCAAACGCTGTTAAACCTGCGCCCAAGGATTGCTTCATTGGTAATACTTTGGAATTATTAATGCCATATTGATAAAATCCTGAAACTCCACTGGTATCATATCCAGGGTGCCGATACCACAAGCGTTGCGACCCAAATAAA
>CAZTYT010000150.1:0-5506 GCA_964618245.1 uncultured Legionella sp.
AAAATGGCGATTTTATTCCCGTTTCCATTACTGTTGCACCTATAAAAAATGCTCAAGGAGCTGTGATAGGGGCATCAACAGCAGCTCATGATATTACCCAACAAAAACTAATGGAAGAAAAATTAAAACACCTTGCTGAGCATGATTCCTTAACGGGATTAATTAATAAGCCACTTTTTGAAGATCGTTTAGAACAAGCAATTTTACAAGCAAACAGACTAGATCAAAATCTGGCAGTTTGTTTTTTGGATATAGATAATTTCAAACAGATTAATGACTTATATGGCCATACATTAGGAGATTTACTTTTATGTGCAGTAACAAAACGTATCCAAAGTTGCATACGGGAAAGTGATACATTTGCGCGGTTTGGTGGCGATGAATTAGGATTAATTTTATTAAATACCAATGAAAAAGAGACCCTTAAAATAGCCAAAAAGATATTTGAATGTTTGGCAAATGAATTCTTGATCGAAAACAAAAAGCTCAAGATTACATTAAGCATGGGCATTTCACTGTATCCTAAAGATGGCAGTAAGCTGCTAATAGAAAAAGCGGATGCTTCAATGTACTACGCAAAAAATAGAGGAAAAAACAAATTTAAATTGTTCGATGAAGAGGTTCAGAAATACCAATAACTCATGGTTTTAAAAGACAAATATAAGGATATATTATGCTTACCCCCCGTGAAGTGAAAACTATTGAAGAGGCAAAACGTATTGTAGAAGAAAGGCAGCTAAGTCACGTCAAAGTAGGTATTTTTGATATTGATGGAGTGATGCTAGGCAAGTACATGAGTCGTAATAAATTCTTCTCTGCATTAGAGCATGGTTTTGCTTTTTGTGATGTTATTTTGGGTTGGGATACGAAGGACAAACTTTATGACAATGTCAATTATACGGGTTGGCATACTGGTTACCCTGATGCCAGTGTTCGAATTATTCCTTCCAGCTGTCGTGAATTGGTTTTAGAAGACAATCAATTATTATTCCTGGCTGAATTTTCTGGCGCTGCGGAAGTCATTTGTCCACGTGCTGTTTTAAGACGAGTTCTGGAAAAAGCAGCTAATATGGGTTTTGATGCTTATGCTGCCCTTGAATACGAGTTTTTTGTTTTTGATGAAACTCCTGAAAGTGTTCGAGCCAAGGGCTTTCGCAATTTAAAAACAATAACTCCTGATAATTTTGGTTACTCCATTTTGCGCAATACCGTGCATGCTGAGTTTTATCATCAAATTTTACAAATGAGTGAGGCAATGGATTTCCCCATTGAGGGATTACACACGGAAACAGGGCCTGGTGTTATTGAAGCTGCTATTGCTGTGGATTTGGCTACAAATGCGGGTGATAAGGCAGCTTTATTTAAAACATTTATGAAAATACTAGCGCAACGCAATCAAAAAATGGCTACATTCATGGCTAAATGGTCAATGGATTATCCCGGGCAAAGCGGCCATATTCATATTTCATTAAAGCAGTTAGATGGAGGCTCGGCATTTTATGATTCTGAAGATAAGTACCATATGAGCAAAATTCAACGCAATTTTTTGGCTGGACAACAAGTATTAATGCCCGAATTATTAGCTATGTTTTCTCCTACTGTGAATAGCTATTCACGTTTAATTCCAGGTTATTGGGCGCCTACTGATGCAACTTGGGGCGTAGAAAACCGCACGACAGCACTGCGGGTTATTCCAGGCAATGAAAAATCGCAACGGATAGAATATCGATTAGGTTCTGCTGATGCTAATCCTTATCTTGCTTTAGCTGCAGCGATAGGCTCAGGGTTATATGGAATTGAGCATGAGTTGGAGCCTAAAGCAGAGATTAAAGGCAATTCATACATGCAAACCCATGATAAAGAATTAGCTTTGCCTCGTACTTTATGGGATGCAGCACAAAATCTTAAAGCATCGCGGGCTGCGCATGACTTATTTGGCTCAGATTTTGTTACTCATTTTGCAGCAACACGGGAATGGGAAGAGCGTGAATTCAGAAGACATATTACCGATTGGGAATTAGATCGATATTTTGAAATTATATAGGATTAGAGATGAAACTAAAAACTTGTTCCCCCATTGATAATTCAATTTATGTAGAGCGGTCTTTTGCAACGCAGGAGTATATCGATTTTGCTGTGGCTAAAGCACAAGCAGCACAAAGATTGTGGCGTCTTTCTTCACTCGCTGAGCGTGAAGAATATTGCCATGCTGCAGTAGATGTTATTGTTGCTAATAAAGAGGCAATTGCATTGGAGTTAAGTTGGCAGATGGGGAGGCCAATTCGTTATACCCCAGGAGAAATCAATGGGTTTGAAGAGCGGGCAAGGTATATGATTGCTGCAGCAAAAACAGCATTAGCTCCTATTGAATTACCGGAAAAACCAGGGTTTATCCGCTATATTAAACGAGAGCCGTTAGGTATTAGCTTAGTGATCGCGCCTTGGAATTATCCTTTTCTAACCACTGTTAATGCAGTTATCCCTGCGATTATGGCCGGCAATGCAGTCCTGTTAAAAAGCTCAGCTCAAACTCCGTTGGTAGCAGAACGATTTGCACAGGGATTTAAAGAAGCCCGTTTACCGGAGGGAGTGTTTCAATATTTGCATCTAACCCATGCTGATACAGAGCGACTGATTCAAGCTGCGGCTATTAATGCAGTTGCTTTTACAGGATCAGTGGAGGGAGGAAAAATGGTTGAGCATGCTGCTGCGGGTCGTTTTATCCCGGTAGGTTTAGAGTTAGGAGGAAAAGATCCTGCTTATGTTCGTGCTGATGCTGATTTAGAGCAAGCTGCAGAAACAATAGTTGATGGCGCATTTTTTAACTCGGGTCAATCCTGTTGTGGCATTGAACGAGTTTATGTGCATCAGGATGTCTATGAGGAGTTTGTTACTAAAGCCGTGAAATTGGTGAAACAATATCGATTAGGGCGCTCTGATGATCCGGACACTACTTTAGGCCCAATGGTGCGTGCTGCTGCAGCTGATTTTGTTCGAGGTCAAGTTGATGAGGCTGTGGAGCAGGGAGCTATAGCTCATATTGATAGCCGGGATTTTGCTCTGAATAAACCAGGTTCTGCTTATTTGGCTCCACAAGTTTTAACAGAAGTAACGCATCAAATGCGTATTATGCATGAAGAGACTTTTGGTCCGGTAGTCGGCATTATGAAAGTAAGCAACGATGACGAAGCAATTCATTTAATGAACGATTGTGATTATGGATTAACCGCAGCAATATTTACTCAAGATATTAAAGCAGGGATTGCTTTGGGCGAACAACTACAAACTGGAACTTTTTTTATCAATCGTTGTGATTATCTGGATCCGGCATTAGCCTGGACCGGAGTAAAAAATTCCGGAAGAGGTTGTACCTTGTCTATTTTGGGGTATGAATCACTCACCAGACCCAAGTCATTTCATATTAAATTGTAGGAATAAAATAGATGGATAATCAATCGATGAGAGCCAATTGGAATTACCCAACCAGAATTCGTGTAGGTGCTGGACGTTTAAATGAACTTCCTGAGGCATGTAAAGAACTGGGGATAAAAGTCCCTTTGCTAGTTACCGATCCTGGTCTCGCTAACTCCTTATTGGTGAAAAATGTACAGTCCTTAATGGGTGCCGCTGGAATTGAGATCTCAGTTTTTTGCCAAATTAAAGCAAATCCTACTGGTGAGCAGGTGATGAATGGCGTCGATATTTATCGGAGTGGCTCTCATGATGGGATTGTCGCCTTTGGTGGTGGTTCAGCAATGGATGCTGCTAAAGCTATCGCTTTAATGGTTGGACAACAACGCTCTCTTTGGGACTTTGAAGACGTAGGCGATAACTGGTTGCGGGTGAATGTAGAAACAATGGCGCCAGTTATTGCGATACCAACTACGGCTGGAACAGGTTCAGAAGTAGGGCGAGCTTCGGTGATTACGGATACAGAGCAGCAAATCAAGAAAATCATTTTTCATCCTAAAATGTTGCCCTCTTTAGTTTTCCTTGATCCAGAACTAACCGTAGGATTACCTAAACCAATTACTGCTGCTACAGGAATGGATGCTTTATCACATTGTCTGGAGGCTTATTGTGCTCCAGCATACCATCCAATGGCAGAGGGTATTGCTTTAGAGGGAATTCGCTTGGTAAAAGACAATTTGTTGAACGCTTATCATGATGGTAATAATTTGATTGCGCGAACGAATATGTTAGTTGCTTCTACAATGGGAGCTACGGCTTTTCAACGAGGTTTAGGGGCTATGCACGCTTTGGCCCATCCTTTGGGGGCAATATATGACGCGCATCATGGGCGACTTAATGCGATTTTAATGCCTTATGTTCTGGAAGCAAACAGATCCTCTATTGAGGACAGAATTATTCGACTGACTTCTTATTTGTCACTTGATGATGGGTTTGATGGCTTTTTAATCTGGATTAAACAACTACGTCTCGAGTTAGGAATTGAGTCTACTTTATCTGAAATTGGTATCGATGCCTCACATATTGATCGTTTGGCGACTATGGCTACAGAAGATGCTGCCTCTGGTTCTAATCCCATAGCATTTACACAAGCTCAATACAAAGATATTCTTTATGTAGCGTTAAATGGCGTTGAAGGGTATTGATGAATCTGGGAATTTTAAACTGCGATCAGGTGAGCGACGTATTTGCCGTTCAATATGGACAATATCCGGAAATGTTTGCGGCATTATTCCATTCAGCTGATCCGAAAATAACTTTTACTGTTTTTAATGCTTTAGAAGGTGATATTCCCACGGATATTCATGCTGCGGATGCTTATTTAATTACTGGAAGTCGACATGGCGTAAATGACGGTTATCCCTGGATTGCGCGATTAGAAGATTTTGTACGTGCCTTATATACAGCACGCAAAAAGGTAATTGGTATTTGTTTTGGCCATCAATTAATTGCTAAAGCTTTAGGTGGGAAGGTCATCAAATCGCCAAATGGGTGGGGGATTGGTGTGTTACCAAATTACATTTTGCACCACAAGAAATGGATGCAACCTGCAAAAAAACAATTTAATTTGCTTGCAAGCCATCAAGATCAAGTGATAGCCCTGCCTTCTGGCGCGCAATTATTGGCGGGTAGTGATTTTTGCCCTAATTACATGATGCAAATAGACAATATTATTTTGAGCATGCAAGGGCATCCTGAATTTACCAAGGCGTATGCCAACGATTTAATGCAATCTCGTAAGGATATTTTTGAACAAGAAGTTCTGGCTAAAGGAATCCAGTCGTTAGTATTGAAACATGATTCTCTCTTAATGGCTCAATGGATGGTTCATTTTTTACAATGACCTTCATGAGCGCTACGCAAGCTCAATCAAAAGCCAAATACATGCAACATAATGATTTAAAAGAACTTATGTTTGCTAATCTTTCTTACCATATAAGCTATTAGAAACCATATCCTATACTTAATTATAATTAATTCATTTGGATTAAAAATGAAACAGCAATGGAAAGAGCAGTTACATCAACAAATAAGC
>CAZTYT010000151.1:0-5501 GCA_964618245.1 uncultured Legionella sp.
GCTTTGTCGGAAAGCGTTTGGTTCCTAAATACATTAACGATACGTATGCTCCCCAAAAATTTTTTAATCGAACGGTTAAAAAAACTTTTTAGCAAAATTTTTACCTTTCCTTATCATGATGTTCATATAATAGATGTAGTTCTTGCGAAGAAATGATAATCTGAAATTAACGTCTTATTTTCCTTTAATAAGGAACAGTCAATTAACACATTACAGAAAAGACGAGGTGAGGGAATGATTTCTCAAGTAGTAAAAAATTACTTACCTGAATTAGATCTGCGTCAAAAGCAGACTAACAATATTGTTTTGATCACGTTCTGGAGTCAATTTTCCGTTTATGCCTTTAATACAATTCTGGTTTTATTTTTAACTCGTCCTTTAATTGAACAAGGACTAGGTTATAGCCAAGCAAAAGCATATGCTTTTATTGGCGTAGCACATGCTACAGGCTATTTAATGCCTATGCTAGGAGGGTACATGGCTGATACCGTGGTGGGTATTCGTCGTTCTATCCTGTTAGGCAGTATTATGCTGGCAATTGCTTATTTGCTGATGATGCTCAGCGGTTACACAGTCAACCATATGGGAGATCAATTATTTATAGCCGCTTATGCATTAATACCCGCAACAAATTCCCTTTTAATGGGTACCTCGTCAGGCATGGTTTCTCATATTTATTCAGATGATGCCATAAAAGCGAAGTCAGCAATGACCTATTACTATATTGCAATTAACGTGGGCGCTTTATTAGCGACTTTAATCGCACCTATTCTTTTGGATAGTCGATTTGGCCCTCTTTCCATCTTAACTGTAGCCTTTATTGGCAAATCCATAGCCGCTTTAAATTTTGCCAAACGCTATTCGCTTTATGACAATGTCATCTGGGGAAAAGATTTAACTAAGCTCTCTAATCAGAGTATTTTTCGCTTGGTTGCTTATATTGGAATTATTTATTTATTAACCTTACTAGCCTATTCTCATGTTTTTATTGCCAGTAGTGTTATTGCATTAGGAAGTAGTCTGGGAATATTATGGTTTTTAAAAAAAACTCTAATGCTCCAGGGAACTACTCGGGTTAAACAATTAATTGCTTTGTTGCTTATAGTAGAAGCGGTAGTATTTTTTGTTATCTATAATCAAATGCATAGCACGCTCATTTTATTTGCCAAAAATAATTCCAATCATCACCTTTGGGGACTGACCGTTTCCCCTGCCCATTATCAAATCTTAAATCCCCTTTTAATATTGGCAATTGGTAGCCAGTTACCACGTTTCTATAATTTAGTGCCGCGTTTTACTATTCCCTATCAATTTGCTGCTGGGGTTCTGCTTTCGGGGATAGGTTTATTAGTTATGGCACTTGCCGCCTATACTGCTGTTGATGGAATAGTCAGTGGCAACTACATTGCGTTGACTTATATTCTTATTTCAATTGCAGAACTATGGGTTAGCGCCATTGGGTTAAGCATGATTGGCCTGTATTGCGATCAAAAGTCACTTGCCTTTGCGATGGGGGTTTGGTATCTAGCTAGTTCTCTTGCCCATGCGATATCTGGACAAATAGCTACCCATGTCGCCATTCCCCAAACGATTCACTCTGCTTCGCAAAGTTTGCCTTACTATAAAGATTATTATTTTATTTTGGGAATTACGGCTATTGTATTAGGCATACTCATGTCCATTGCAGCTTATATTTTACAAAAATTTATGAAAAAGCACGGTATTGTTATAGTGTAGGCTCATCTGCCTGTTGTATATTCAACATATAACGTCAATATAAATTCCGCGACTCGTTTAATACGCTGTTCTTTTTGCATACTAGCTAAAACACGAATATCCACTAATAACCCTTTTTTCATTTGGTATGCTTTATCCAGTGTTTGTTTAATAAGCGCCCCATCAAGACAGGTAAAGAGTACATCCGTGGTTGGTTTTCTTAAAAAAGAAATAATTGCCTTGGAAAAACAAAAATTGAGGGCTTTATCATAGTACTGTCCATGGTAGAAAACCAATAACCCTCCCGTTAAATCAGCGCCAATCGATAAGGGACCAAAGCCCATCGTGTTAATATGACTTTTTGTCGCATGACTTAAAGGAATTAATACATCACACTGCTCTTCTGTAAGCCTCAGTATATCAGGCTTACAATAGGTAATAATTGGACTTTCTATTTCCAGTCTTTTCAACATATCTGAAACTAAACTCATTGGAAATTTCCTATTAGATAGCGACAAATTAAATTGCAATATTCAATTCTGACCGAATAAAATCGATGTCTTTTTTCCAGTAATCATTCCAGTTAACACAAAATAATTGTTTGGCTTTTTTTCCAAGCTCACTACCTCTTGCAAATATTTCCAAGGCTTCATCGAAATTATGCCCTGACTCCATAGAATAACGAATCAAACCTGCACCAAGATGAACACAAGGAGGAGAGTATTGAGGAATTTGCCGGATTGTAAAACTTGCTACTAACGCTTCTCCGATATAGCTACAATCTGCTTCCAATAAAACATGATAAATATCATGCGAACCTAAAATTCGCAGAAAGATATAAGTATAGACCTCACATTGGCGTAAATAGCGTGCGGGGTAATGAAATAGCGAAATTTGATTTTTTTTAATAAAATCATGGTACTTAAATCCGAGTGACTCAGGGGGATAGCTAGAAAAAAGCTTCATATCAACATCAATAGGCAAACGTTGTTCCACGATAGCCTTCATATCAGGTTGGCTCAGCACACCCTTCTCAAGCCCTTCACGCAGCCCTTGGTTATAATGAGTGAGTAAAATTAGCTGCTCAATCGACTTCATATCAATTTTTTCATTGAAAATGAATCTTAATAATCCATTATAACCTACAGCATATTGTATTTTAGGTTGGTTAAGAAGGTACTCTTTGGTCTTTCGACTGAGTTTTTCAAGAAACCGCATAGACACCTCGCACACACAAGTGCAAGTATAGTATATGTTTTGTTTTTTATCAAAAAGATAAAATATGAAACATTATTTGTGGTCTTATATTACTAAGGGGTGGTCAGTAACCTTTATTGTAATCTCAGTACAACAATCCATCCAGTACAATACGTTGTTTGAAATTTGCTCTGTATTACTTCGCAGCATTTTGAACAGCGACAGGAGTGAATATTTGAACGCCTAGTCGACTCAGTTATTTATAAGCCCAGATTATCACGCTTAAAAACTCTATCTGCTCTATAACTGGAGCGAACCAAGGGGCCTGAAGCAACTTCAAAAAATCCTTTTTCCAAACCAATTTGCCTTAGCTCCATGAATGTTTCTGGAGTAACATACCGTTCAATAGGCAAATGATTTTTAGTTGGCTGCAAATATTGACCCAATGTCAAAATATCCACATGATGAGCGCGCAAATCATCCATGGTCTGGATAATTTCTTCGTCAGTTTCGCCTAAACCAAGCATCAAACTAGTTTTGGTTAAGACATCAGGACGGTAGCGTTTAGCAAAGGAAAGAACATTCAATGTTTGTAAATAGCCCGCTCTATTGTCACGAACAGCATGAGTCAATCGCTCTACTGTTTCTACATTTTGCGCAAATACATCCACACCGCTATCTAAAAGTATAGCAATATCACGCTCAACTCCTTGGAAATCCGGAGTTAACGCCTCTACTTTAGTTTTAGGAGAACGTTGTTTAATGGCGCGAATCGTTTTTGCATAGTGATTGGCACCACCGTCGGACAAATCATCACGATTCACTGAGGTCAATACCACATAATCCAGATTCATTAAAGCCACGGTATTTGCAGTATTTTCTGGTTCATCAGTATCTAACCAGCCATGTGGGTTACCTGTATCTACTGAACAAAAACGACAAGCTCTGGTGCATACAGCCCCCATCAGCATAATAGTTGCCGTGCCATGAGACCAGCACTCTGAAATATTGGGACATTTGGCTTCTTCGCATACAGTTGCTAAACGATGTTTTTGCACCTGCTCTTTCACTTGATTATAGGCTGGCGTAGTTTGATTAACTATTCGTAACCATTTGGGTTTTGGTAAGCGCTCATGTGCAACACCCGTTGATTTAATGCCATCTTTAATGGCAGTCACACCATGGGACGTTTTATATTTTTGCCCACTTTCTACAACAACAGGAATATCAAGCAGCTTACTCATGTTCTCACCTGAAAAACAAAGAACCCTGATGATCCCAAATCATCAGTTCAAGATCAAGTCAAATTTAAAAACCATCCTACAATAAACAATACGGATAAACCGATAACTGAAACCACTAATGAAGATAAAAAGGATGGATAAATTATCAAACATAAGGCAATGGCCAGCAAAAATAACAGACCTATTCTTGCAAATCGTGATTGTTTACTTGCAATACGCTTTATCTTATTTGCCAGTACATAGACAATAAACAATAATATTAATGGACTTATGTATAGAACTTGATATAGCAACTGATATATTTGAGCACGCGCATAGGTAATATGCTGATTATTCAACCATTGCTCAAAAATATAAGCCCAATTCATTACACAAGTTTGCTGATAAGCAAAAACAATAAACCCAAGCAAAAATGCCAGCAGAAAATACAATGAATCAGGTGATTTTTTTTTAAAATAGCGAATTACAAAATATAATGTAAGCAATCCGGTAATTGCTGCAGGAATACGCAACCATGGAAGAAACTCATAAAAAGAACTGGTATGTGCCTGCTGCCAATAATGAGCGCCCACTAAAGTCAAAATAAAAAGAAAGCTTGCCAGTATTTGTTTTGACCCAAGCTTTTCTAACATCAGCAATGCTAAAAAAGCAGCCAAACTGAAAAAAGCACACGGAGAAACTGCATCCGTTAAAGCAATAGTAGAAATATATTTCAACGCAGAAGGATTCTCGAACATTCCTGAGTCAAACTTATTCGCATTCCCCCAATGTCGAAGAGTATCCACCGTCGCCTGAGTTAAAGTTCCATCCTTTTCAATTTGTTGTTTACAATAAATAATGGCATGCAATAAATCTTTTCCAGTAGTCTCTGCTGAAGCGAAACCTACCCATCGCGAATTACAAATATAAATGGAAGGAACTGAAAAATCATCCATGTGCTGCTCAGTCAGTAACTGATTAAAACGAAACAGCGCCTCTTTATCCTCGTTAATCACATGGCGTTGCACATGCATATATGGGGCTGTGGTGGTAATATTAGTAAAAAAAGCATTGGCTTTTTGGCAATGGGGGCAAGTAGATGATAAAAATAACTCCACATTAATAACAACCCCTTGATTTGCCCCATGGGTATACCAAGTTGAAATGGATTCTGTCGCCCATAAATTAGCGGTGAAAATAAAAAAAACCAAAAACAATCTCTGGGCTATGGTCATAAAAATATAGAGTTAAATGAAAATAACTATAGCATCTCTCACCAACTTATTAATAGGTATAAATGTATTTTTCCAAATGCTCAATCGTTCTCGCCTTATCTTCCAACAAATGATAAAGCAAGTCACCAAT
>CAZTYT010000152.1:0-5498 GCA_964618245.1 uncultured Legionella sp.
TGTAGTGGTGGCAGCTAACCAGCTGTTCGGGACCGAAGATATCAAAGCCGTTCCGGAAGCTGTGGTATTCGGAAAACAATACTGGATCTATCCCACCTATTCTGACAAATACAATAAGCAGGTCTTCTTTGACGCCTTTTCCTCATCAGATCTTGTTCATTGGGAAAAGCATGAACATATACTGGACACCGGTGCAATCCGCTGGGCCAAACGCGCCATGTGGGCGCCAGCCGTAGTGAAGAAAGATGATAAATACTATTTCTTCTTTGCCGCCAATGATATCCAGAACAACCAGGAATATGGCGGCATCGGGGTGGCGGTGGCAGACAAACCTGAAGGCCCTTACAAGGACCATATTGGCAAACCCCTCATCAGTCAGTTCTATAACGGGGCACAACCGATCGATCAGTTTGTTTTTAAAGATCAGGACGGCAAATACTATATTATTTACGGCGGCTGGGGACATTGTAATATCGCGCAGCTCAATGATACTTTCACCGGATTCGTGCCCGATTCAGCAGGCACTGTATTTAAAGAGATCACTCCCACCGGCTATGTGGAAGGACCGTTTATGTTTGTCCGGAATAATAAATATTATTTCATGTGGAGTGAGGGTGGCTGGACGGGACCCGATTACAGTGTAGCGTATGCGGTAGCCGATAATCCGTTTGGTCCGTATCAGCGGATCGGGCGGATCCTGGAACAGGATTCGGTAGTGGCCAGGGGCTCCGGTCATCATTCCATCATTCACAATCCTAAAAAAGACAGCTGGTATATCGTGTATCACCGGCGCCCGTTGACCGAAACCGCTGCGAACAACCGGGCCACCTGTATTGACCGGATGTACTTTGACAAAGAAGGAAAGATCATTCCGGTAAAACAGACTTTTAAGGGTGTGAAGAAGCAGCGGTTGTGAGGGATTGATTTATATCTTCAATGCAGGAATAAATAAGTATGGGGCACAAAATAATAAAAACAAAAAAGCTATATCAGGAATGCCAGGATTCGGCTGCTAAGTAATATGTCAATCAGGTGAAGACAGGAAGCCTTAAAATCATTTCGCAACAACTATTGAAACAATTATAAGTATAATAAAAAACACGGGAATAAATAAATTGAAGAAAATAATAATCGTTGACCGGGGCTTAATTACTGAATGATGTATATTATGCTGATTTATATACACCGCTATTTCAGCACCTGCTTCTTCATTTGTTCCCGCTACTGTATATGTAATAGTTTCTCTTACTCCCCTATATAAAAATTCAACGGTAATAATTTTATTCAGCATGCTGGCAGAATCCGGGTTGTCTTTTACATTAGTTATCCGGCCTTTCACCTTTTCTGCATACTTATATAAATACATTTCCCGAAGTGAGTAATACAACCAGACTGCCATCAGTAACAGGCCCAGTATTTTTGGTAAAAGAAAATCCATTCCCATTTTGAAGATCAGTTAAAATTTCTCAGCCTCAGATTTGCAACTATTAAAGGCGGGTATCTATCCCTGCAGTTTAATCCCTGGCAGCACCAGTCTGATCTGACCACCAAAGCCTTTGTTCACGATCCTGATCAGGGTGGAGAGTATAAAGTTGGAAGCGTCGTTTTTTACAAGATAACTCTTTTTAATAAGGCTAATGGACCATGAGGTATTGTATCAGGATTGATCAGTTGCATTAGTATTTTTCTGCTTTTTTGCTTTTTTATAAAGCGTTCAATCTTTATTGCCTCATTCTCCTTTTCTCCACAGGTAAATACGGCACTTAGCATCCATGGCCTGTACTTTGAGGTGTATGTATTGAAAGGCTTTGCATTGTGTTCTTCAAGTCGCCTCCACGGATCAGAAGAATAGCCAACATAGTATTTTTCATGCTCCTTTGAAAAAAGGATATAGATATAAAATTGGTTTGCCATATTGCAAACCTCAGAAAACAGGAAAGCCTAAAAAAGGGAAAAACCTCAGCAAATGCTGAGGTTTTTCCCTTTTGTGCTCCCCCTGTTGGACTTGAACCAACGACCCTCTGATTAACAGTCCAAAAAGAAGAGCTTTCTGATCTTTTCCGATTTCACTACTTTATTTCCGATTTACTTTATAATCAACTGTTTACCTAATATATTCTTTCCTAACTCATCTTTTGCTTGCTAATTTTCCCTTCCTTTGTGGTGCAAATTTGGTGCAAACGCAAAGTAAATGTAGTAAAAAAATGGAAAAGTATAAACCTACAGTAACCTTATTCCTTGATAAACGCCTGGCTAAGAAATCAGGAAAATACCCTTTAAAACTTACAGTCTACTGTAAGCAATCAAAAAAGCGCTATAATACAAATTTAGATCTTACTACTACTGAGTGGGAAAAGGTGAATTCTGATAAACTTAGAGATGAAAGTCTAAAGGAAATTCGCTTTAAAATGAATGCTATTCGAAATAGGGCCAATACAATAATAGAGGCTCTTAGTCCTTTTTCGTTTCAGAAGTTTGAAAGCAAGTTTTTTGAAAACGCAATAGATGTTAATGATTTGAATCTTTCAAGCCTTTTTGATAGATACGTTGCTAATCTGAACAAAAAAGAAAGCGTCGGAACTGCCATATCCTATAAAACGACTAAAAACTCCCTTTTATACTTTAAAAAGAACTTGAGCCTAAACGATATTACCCCGGACTTCCTTCAGGAGTATGAAAACCACATGATCAAAAACAAAAAATCACTTTCAACAATTGGTATTTACCTAAGGCAATTACGATCAATCTATAACGATGCAATCTCGAGAAATATTATAAGCAAGGACGATTACCCATTTGGGAAGAATAAATACGTGATACCCGTAAGTTCAAATACAAAAAAAGCATTGTCAACAGAAGAAATAGGAAGCCTATTCAACTATAAACCAGAAAACAAAGAAGAGGCTAAAGCTTTAGATTTCTGGAAACTGAGCTATTTATGTAATGGAATGAATTTTTGTGATATTCTTAAACTAAAATCTGAAAACCTGAAAGGAGATTTTATTGAATTCATAAGATCCAAAACAAAAAACACAAAGAAGGGAAGTCAACAATTAATAAAGGTCCCAATTCTCCCACAAGCTTTGGAGATCATTAAAAAATGGAAAAACGAATTGCCTGAATCCGAATACATATTTCCTGTATTCAAAGATGAGCACACCCCAATACAAATAAAATATCTGACCCAGAATTTTATAAAAACTAACAATAAACATATGGAAACAATTCGATTGCGGCTCAATATCTCTCAAAAATGTAACACATATAGCTGTAGACACAGTTTTGCCACAATGCTTAAAAGGAAAAATGTAAATACTGAATTCATATCTGAAAGCCTGGGGCACGCTAGTATTACAACCACTTCTTCCTACCTCGCATCTTTTGAGGATTCTACAAAACGAGAGTATGCGAATTTGTTAACAGACTTCTGAGAAATTTGTACTTTCATAGCAAACTAACGTTTTATGCAAAATATTAATGAAGTTTTTTAAGAGTTGGATCGCCGCATAGACTTTTTAAAGAATTTCCCCACAGTTCTAAACTTCTATAGTCATCTAAAAAGAGACTTCAGTATAACCTCAATAGAAAGAAATATTTTCAGATTTGAAAAAGAAGCTGTTCAAAGAATTGACATTGCATTGAAAGAACTTAATGAATTGGAAGCTAAGGGAATTTCATTAATAACCACAAATCATGAGGAGTATTTTAATGACGAGAATGATTATCGTATACAACTTACTAAAGAGGAATTAATTGCAGATCACGCTAGGCGTAGGACAGAAGGCTATGTGTATCTTAAAGAGGAAATTGCATTTTACATAACAAGGCTATGTGTTTTAAAAGCGTCCTTGCAAAAAGAGGGATTTGAAGAAGATAAAAAAAAATATACGATTTCAGTAGGGGAAGGCTTCAAATTTCCTGACTTAAAGAAATTGAATCCCGAAGCACAGCTTATTTTAAGTGCAGAACAATCTGCTTTGCTTTTTCAATACTTAATGGACTCACATATAATTTATACCTATGACGCTAAAGCTATATGTAAAATAATTTCAATACTTACCGGCTATTCTGACGAATTTTTACGTCAAAAAGTTTTTGGAAACCTCAATGGTATAAAAAATAAAGTCCCTCAAAAAGCAAGTAGAGCCGGCACGGGTAAATCTAATCTTGAAGTCCTTAAGGATGCTTTAACAATTGTCATTCAAGAGATAGAAAAAGAAGTAAGGCCACCCCGGTCAAAAAAGTAATCCCCGTGTAATCATTACTCAGAAGTTTTATTACAAATTTTGTGTTTGTTCAGTTGGATTAAATGATCAATGAACGTCGACTATTGATTATTTGATTTACCTGGGCAATAAAAAAATTTGTTCAATAAAATTAAATTAAATGGAAAATATGTATCTAACTCTCGCTCAGGCAGCAGAGTATCTAAAGTTATGTAAGTCAACACTTTATAAGAAAACCAGTTTAAGGGAAATTCCTTTTTGTAAACCTGGCGGGAAATTGATTTTATTTCTTAAAAAGGATCTTGAGGAATATTTATCGAAGAATTGGTTTCAAACAAAATTGGCAATTGAGAAAATGGCAGAAGACAACATATATAAAAAAAGAGGAGGTGAATATGAAAAAAAATAAGATACTATGGACCGAAGCAGCTGCTAATTTCGTTGCTGGGTTCACTAGCGGTTTAAACGGACATGAATTTCAGTACAACTATCGTAACAAAGTGAGCTACGCCATGAATCCTGCATCTATATTTAAAACACGGGATAATGAATTTGCACAGGCTTACGATTTAATGAATCCGATGCGAATAATTACTTCTAGTTGGTCTGATCTATTCAGCGAAGAAGCAGATCATTCACGAGCTGATATATGGGAAGTAATCAGAAAAACACCACAATATAATTGGCAAATATTAACTAAGAGGCCAGGAAGAATTTCAAAATGTTTACCTAGGGATTGGGGTGACGGTTGGGAAAATGTATGGCTCGGGATTTCAATAGAGAATCAGAATGACTTGTTTTTAGCGAATTGGCTCGCTGAAGTTCCAGCCGAAAACAGGTTTATGAGCATAGAACCACTATTGGGCAAGATAGACTTGTCACGAAGTCAAACTTTGATTGAGAAATTCAATTGGTGTGTAATAAGTGGGAAATTGGGTATGGTTACTAGAGACAACCATTTTAGAAAATGCAAAATAGCCTGGGTTGAAAAAATCATCAAAGATCTAAGTGGATCAACTATGAATGTATTTATGAAGGAAGTTGGATCGTCGATTGCTTTTGAGGTCTGGTTAGAGAGCTATCATTATAGTGATGTGATTAATTTGGCATCTAACATCAAGCTTGGCTCATTTCCAGAGCGTAAGATTGAAAACTACATATTAGGGCTATAATGGCCGGTAACTATGATTGGAGACGGCTTTTAATATAGCCGTCTCCAATTCTAAAAAATATTTTATGTACGCCGAATATGAATATAAGTCGGTCTAAAAA
>CAZTYT010000153.1:0-5467 GCA_964618245.1 uncultured Legionella sp.
TATTTTTTGTGACGATAGAATATGGTATCCTAAATAATGGCTATAAAATTTGTATTTTTTTAGACCAGGATGAATTTATAATTGACATCTTGGCTATTCAATTTTATAATGTAGCCCACCATAGTGATGGCCCTATTTGGCGTGAAAGCATGTCTCTTAATATTGAAGAAGACTCATCGATAAAACCCAAGCAGTTAATATTCCTTCTGGCGATCGCTGGCCGTATTGATGCGCAAAGTCGACTTGCCGCAGAAAAATTGAACAAAGACCGTTATATTTATCACGCTTACGCTATTTTAGATTCTCTAAGCTCTTCTTATAGCATGTTTAAATACTTCTTTGAAGTATGTATTTCCCATACCAATGATCAAGTGATTATGCACGAGGTTATGACTTCTCCGGAGGGTATTGCTGCAATCACTGGCGAGGCATTGTTTTTAGTTGGTTTTTCGTTTTTGGCCAGTTATTTTGATGGTAAAGAGTCTACAAAAAATAATCATATAAAACAATTTATTGTAAGTGCGTGGCCTTATTTTCGCGATACGATGAAAGGTTTGAAAAATGCCTATAAGGGATGGAAAAGTGCCGTGCAAATACTTGGGATTGCTGGACACATAGACCTCCGGTATACCATTATTCCTGTGGGGGTAACTTTAGGTATAATTGCTGCAGCAAACCGGATTTGGCAACGCTCCATGATTGAAAATCGCAAGTTCATGATGAGCGCAAATGCAGAACTCTATCGAAAACTTGAAAAATTTACCAAGCTAACCCAGCAAGAGCATCAATTTTATTTAGAAGCGATCAAAGCGCAAAGGGATAGCGAGCGGATACAAGGTTTTTTTGCCTCAGGACTTGGTGGTTTGATTGATAGTTTATATCTTTATGCTGGTTTGGTCGGTTTGGCAATATTGCCTTTACCCGCGTTTATTGCCATGTCGGTAATAAGTGCTGTATATACAGCAAGTTGTGTCATTTCCCGTCTTTATGAAGAATACGATAACCAGTTTCGTTTAATTACCTTACAAACTCGCTGTAAAATTACATTGACAACTAAAGAATTGGAAACGGTTTATAATTCTTTGATTGATTTATCTGGCAAAGCGGATAAAACATCCGATGAGATAATTCAAATGCAACACTTGCAAAAAAGAGTCGCTTTCTTATTAGAAAGCTTTGAAGAGTTGCGCTATAAGCTTAGAACACAAACGGCTAGCACTTACACTGCTTCAATCCTGCTAGGAATAAAAAATGGCTTATTTACTTATGGGGTTTTAGCTAGTTTTTTATTTATGCTGTCAGGGGTTTTTTTTATAACGCAAGCTATTTTTCCTCCCGCTTTGCTCGTAGCATGTATTGTATCGGGATTAGTATTCATGGCAGGCATGGGGGCTTATCATACAAGAATCCATTATGTGCATTTGCAAAATCAAAATAAAGAAAATCTTGAGCCTTTTCAGAAGCTGGTACAACTTAAGGATGACATCAACAATGCTTTATCAGTTGATTTTATATCCACTGGGGACCTTAGAAATACCTTAGTTGATGGTGCCTATCCCAATATGCCTCCTCAGTCTTTTTTTACAGAATGGTTAGAAATTTTCCGTTCTTTTTTTTCTGGCATATCAAAAGGTAATAGTTTTGCTAACTTTGCCGGCGGGCCTTTGCGGGATATGGCCTCAGATGAGCATACACATGATTCATCTGTGATGTTCATGGTAACGGCAAGTAGCGCCATACTTTTCTCTGTTGTTTTAGCTTTAAGAGCTTTGGCACGTGGTTTTGGTCGGGCACCTCTTGGTCAAGTCGTCAAACCAAATCCTACTGGTGATGCTAAAGGAGATCTGCCTCATCCCAAGGTAGAGAGGGAACCACGCGAAGTTGTGCATACAACACTGTCGCCTGATTCCCCTTCTCAAAGCACTTCATTTCTTGGTCTTTTCAGTATCTTTAATAAGAAAAAACAAAAAAATCTAATAACACTTGAACACCTTAATTTTCCTGCGGAAGCGAATACAATTCGGGGTTTAAATTAGGATCATTGTACATTTTAAATTGATGATAAATCCTGAAAGTTCGTGTTTTTTCCTGCACTTCATTGATAAGTTGTCCTAAACATTGAGTTAGTTGCTCTAATTGTTGTCGAATAACCGCCAATTTATAGCCGCAATTTTTTTTATGGGTTTCATCGACATCTTGGCGTTCAGTTTGTAATGCCATATGGTAAGCTTTCAAAGCCAAGATGGAGAGCCTATCAATAATCATTCCTGGAGACTCAGAGTTGACTGGGCATTGAGTAAACTCTGCTGGTGTTAAATGCTTGAAAAGCCATTCATCCATTGCTTCCATACGGTTATTTCTTGCCTGGTTGTACTGATCAATGTCGCGTTTAGCCTGATAAACAAATTGATAACCCATATCGTCACGTCTTGCTTTATCTTCAGCATGCCATAATTGGTAATTAAAGGCGTGGTTTTCTTCAACTAACCGATGAAAACTGGTATGTTGGTAAGTCACGCCAGAGGATTTCCATTGAATAATGCAATCACGATGTAATTGGGTAATCGCTAGGGGGGAGATAATCTCTGGCATATTTTTTTCCTGGCAGTTAAAACAGGAAGTTTACCCTAAAAAAAGTACCAGGATCAAAATATGTTTATTTACTTGCCAAAATATCGGTTATAAATCGTTAAATAAGTGCCATCGGCTTCCATTTCTGTTAAAATGTCGTTGATTTTTTGAATAAGTACAGTATTTTGCTTTAGCGCTACCATGCCATAGCCCATTCCAATATCTATTGGTTCGCCCAGTTGCTGCAAATTATAAAGATCATGTTTGATAAGATATTTTGCAATACTTGAGTTAACCAAAATAGCATTGACTTGATGTGTGTTCAGCGCATTTAGCAATTCCATGCCGGTAGGATATTCATGCAAACTGCTGTTTGGAGCATAGTGCGATAAAATATTTGGTTTGAGAGCCATGGCTTTAATGACGCCAATTTTTTCATGGTCTAAATCTTTAACCGAGTGGATGTTGGCATTTTTTAAAATAACAAACTGGCCCATACTTGGTATGAGGGGTTGGCTAAATACCAAATCACTATCCGCAATGGGTGTTATCGGACTGGGTGAAAAAGTAACATCAAAGCGTCCTTGACGCAGCTCCTGCATCTGTTTGCTTGGCATCGTACCTTGATATTGACAAGGTTGGCCCATTCTTTTGCAAATTTCTTGCATCAAATCAACGCAAAACCCAGTGTATTGATTTTTATTGGTACCTTCAGAAGAAAAAGGTGGTGCAAATTTTAAAATCCCAATCATAATGGGGTTGGCATAGGCCACAATATTGCTTATAAAAAGAACTAAAAAGATAATAAGCTTCATGCTGTTCATCCAGCTTTTATTTTATTTAAAATTTAGGTGGCTAAACCTGTCTTGTCAAATTTGTATGCAAAACGTGTAAATTGATTCTTGTTCAGGAAGATAAAGTGTTGTCTATATTCGAGCCCGGAAAATGTGAATGAACCCTGGCAAGCTGGGTGGGGTAATTATATAATTTTTGGAATAAAAAATTAGTGATAGTTATCATTTTAGGTAAATAATGTTAGTTATCTTTATACCGAGTGGGGTAAATATGAAAATTAGTATGTTAATGGGTTTTTTAATATTATCTTCAACGGCGATTGCTGCTGAGTCAACTTTGCCAGCAGGTTGCCAGGCTGTTACGGTACAAGGCGATGCCGTAACTCTCCAGGCGAAAAAAAATAGTTTAGTCTTTATTCATAATTTGGCGAGTAATGATTTGTGGATTACGCATCCGGTAAAAAATCCAGGTGCAAGTGCGGGCTGGACGAGTCGTTTACAAGGAGGAAACTGGTCTGCTTTATCCTTACATAAAGGCCCGTTTATTTTAAATTGCATCGAGTCTCGACCTGGCCATGAACAACAAATTCCATGTCAAGATGCTATTGCTGTGTGCAAATGGAAAAAAGTGAAATTTCCATCCAGTGCCCAAGGAACTTTTTGGGCGGCGGAAGATATGTCTCTATCTGCATTAAAAGCAGCGGTTGGAGCACGAGGTTATGAATTGTCTTCCAAATAATACACATTGCTACTTTTGTTTAGAGGTGGTAGAACGAAATAAATTATGTTTAAGTTAAATAATAATCACATAACTATGGTGAACAGTGAGTAAAAAATCAAAAGACCCTTTCTACAAACGGGAAAGTGAAAAATATGACGATCCAATTCCTAGCCGCGAGTTTATTATGGAAGTCCTTAATGACTATGGCAAACCGATGTCACGGAATCATTTATTTGATAAATTGAATTTGGATGAGCGTAAACAAGAGGCAATGGGGTTTCGACTAAAAGCGATGTTGCGCGATGGCCAACTCATGCAAGATAGGCGGGGTCGTTTTTGCCTGGTGCAAAAAATAAATTTATCTCGTGGGACAGTACAAGGTCATCCTGATGGATTTGGTTTTTTTATTCCCGATGATAGTTCAGAGGATATGTTTTTATCGGCTAAGGAAATGCGGGCAGTGATGCATGGTGATGTGGTTCTTGCTTATAAAGTCGGTGTTGATCGGCGTGGGCGCCCTGAGGCCAAGGTCCATGAAATTTTAGAACACGCAAATGCAACAATTGTCGGGCGTTTTTTTACTGAGCATGGGGTTTCTTTTGTTTTGCCTGATAGTAAGCATTTAACTCAAGATGTTTCGATTCCCCCTGAGTTTGTTAATAGGGCTAAGAATGGGCAAATAGTGTTAGTAGAGCTCATTGCCTATCCTGACAAACGCTCACAAGCTATAGGGAAAGTGATTCATGTGTTAGGCGAACACATGGCTCCTGGGATGGAGATTCAGGTGGCTATTCACGCCCATGGTATTCCTTTTGAATGGCCAAGTGATGTGAGCGCCGAAGTGGCAAAAATTCCCCAACAAGTGACAGAGGAACAAATTAGTAACCGTACTGATTTACGTAATCTCCCCTTTGTGACTATAGATGGTGATGATGCTAAAGATTTTGATGATGCGGTTTATTGCTATAAAAAACCGCAGGGTGGTTTTCAATTGTATGTGGCCATTGCCGATGTTAGTAATTATGTGGCACAAAATTCCGCATTGGATAAAGAAGCTGCTCGTCGGGGTAATTCCGTTTATTTTCCTGGAAAGGTTATCCCTATGCTGCCAGAGGCCTTATCAAATGGTGTCTGCTCACTTAATCCAAAAGTAGATCGCCTTTGTATGGTTGCAGAAATGGCAATTAGTAAAGAAGGTAAAATCGTGCGTTCACGTTTTTACCGTGGCGTAATTCATTCGCATGCTCGTTTGACGTATACCCAAGTAGGTCATTGGCTAGAACAAGGCGCTAGTGATGAAGCTCATGCCTCGTTATGGCCTACATTGCAAGCGCTCAATGATTTGTATGCGGTTCTGTTAGCAACCCGTAAAACTCGCGGG
>CAZTYT010000154.1:0-5415 GCA_964618245.1 uncultured Legionella sp.
TAAAGCCAGGATCAATGCCTTGACGAAAACACAAAAAAAAAGCCAATGAAACTATCGAAAAAAATATGGAGGAACTAAATCCTATTTATGCAAATTTTTACAAGGATAAAAAAGAGCACTACTTAAAAAATATAAAAAAACAAAATGAACAGTTTTGTAATCTAATTCTATCTTCAATGCTCGATAATAAATCGGATAATGTGACCGTTTTGCCTGATGCATTAGACTCATTAAATGCAGCTTATATAAATAGCTTATATGAGGCCTCTGAATCATCTGCTACTCCGGTAGTTAACGAAGTAGATAGTGCGTCGGAGCAAATTGATGAGGACATAAAGCAGACCATATTAATGATAGGTCAATTATGTCACCAGGAAATAGATGAAAAAGCATTAGCAGATATTTTTGTTTCACAAAAATTGCTGCTTGATTATAAAGATAAAATTAAAGCGGTCTTTATGGAGAATCAAGAGCTTGCTGAAGAATCAGCCCAATATTTGGATTTGATAGAGCAACTGCGTAAAGAAAAGCGTGATATGAAGCATATTATTACTCAAACTACCCAAGTTTTAGAAGAAATTTATAAGAAGTATCAAAAAACATTAGATCTTCCCAATGATGTTTCTTTTAAGAATATCGACAATGAAGGAATTGCTGCAACGTTTAAATTGCATTAAGTATCTAATGGCTAATTTCAAGGAGGAGAAAATGGATACGAACAAAAAAATTCTGATAGTGGATGATTTTTCCACCATGCGGAAACTTCTAATGGGGATGTTAGTAAAACTCGGTTTTAACAATATAGTGGATGTGGATAATGCCGTTAAAGCGCTGGAATTGTTAAAAGGTGATAAATTCGATCTTGTCATCAGTGATTATAATATGCCGGAAATGAATGGCATTGAGTTTTTAGAATCAGTTCGCCAAGATGGTAACTTATCTCAACTACCATTTATTTTACTGACGGCAGAAGATGATGTGGAATTGATTGTTGAGTCAAAAAGGCACCATGTGAACGCATACATTCTTAAACCATTTAAAATTGATGTAATTGAATCAAAATTACAAGAAGTATTTTCTTAAATTTCATTTGTTATGGGTAAGATTCTTGGCATAAATAATGCAAAGAATTTTAGGCAAAGTGTTTATTAAATAACGTTTGTGAGCTCATGATGGTTAGCGATGAAGACAGTGAAATTATTAAAGAGTTTTTAACCGAATGTTCGGAGCACTTGGATACTCTTGACAATGATTTTGTCACATTAGAGAAAGACCCCACTAATGCCAAGCTACTATCGGCCATTTTCAGAGCAATGCACACGATTAAGAGTGGGGCTGGCATGTTGGTTTTTCCTCACTTAGAAAAACTTACGCATGCAGCGGAAGGATTATTGGTACTGCTTCGTGATAAAAAAATACTATTAAATGCCCAGTGTACCACTGCTCTTTTACAAACAGCGGATGTTGTTCGAGGGATGCTCAAGCTAATAGAGACAACAGGAAAAGATGGTGAAAATGAGCATCTTGAATTAATCCAGCTTCTTAATGATCTAAAAACAGGAAGCAATTTGCCACCGGTAACGGCAGAATCTGTCGCCACTCCAACAAATACAAAAGAAAGCAAAAAAGGCAAATCAAAAGAGGCGGAAAAAAATGTTGAAGTGGTTCTTGAGGAGGCGAAGGCATCTCTGAAGGAATTATCTCAAGAACCTCCAAAAGAATCAGCCAAGGTACAGTCTTTAGACCTTATCGAAGAGCAAAAAGCAAATGAAGTGGTAACAGAGGCTCCGAAAACAATAGAAGAACCTGATAATAGTCAATCGGATTTTTCAGATAACAAAAATTCTTCCTTGGTAGATAATACGGTTCGTATCAATGTTGATCTTTTAGATAAGCTCATGAATTTAGTCGGTGAGTTGGTTTTATCCCGCAATCAACTGCTTCAGTTTAGTTCGATGCAATCGGATTCCAACTTCATAACGGTTTCTCAGCGGCTTAACTTAATTACTTCAGAATTACAAGAAGGAGTAATGAAAACCCGCATGCAACCTATTGGAAATGTCTGGAGTAAATTTCCTCGCGTTATTCGTGTTTTGGCTGATACCTGCAAGAAAAAAGTAAATCTGGAAATGTATGGTAAAGAAATTGAGTTAGATAAGACATTAATTGAAGCGATTAAAGACCCACTTACTCATATTGTGCGTAATTCGGTTGATCATGGCATAGAGATTCCTGAAAAACGTAAGCAACTGGGCAAACCAGAAACAGGTATTTTAAAGTTAACTGCCTATCATGAAGGTGGTTTTGTAAATATTGAAATAACAGATGATGGCGGGGGAATATCAGCAGAAAAACTGAAAACCAAAGCTCTTGCAAAGGGGTTAATTACTCCGGATCAAGCTTCTCGAATGAGCGAACGCGAAGCATATAATTTAATTTTTCTTCCCGGTTTCTCAACGGCTGAACAAGTCACCAATGTTTCAGGTAGAGGAGTTGGGATGGATGTAGTGCGTACAAATATTGAACGTATAAATGGTAGTATTGATATACAAAGCAAGGTTGATTGTTATACGACTATCAAAATTAAAATCCCATTAACGCTAGCGATTATTCCGGCTTTGATTATTACATGTAAGCAAAACCGCTATGCAATACCTCAAGTCAGTCTTTTAGAGTTGGTAAGATTGGATAAGCAGCAAGTAAAAGAAGACATTCAATTTATTAAAGATACGCCTGTTTATAAGCTGAGAGGAAAATTATTACCTTTGGTTTATTTAGAAAATGAGCTTGGATTAAGTGATGAGGCGCAATTAAATAAAAGTGAAGAATCTATTTACATCGTGATATTGCGTGCTGGTGATTCTCAATTTGGCTTAGTCATTGATGACATAAACGATACTCAGGAAATAGTAGTTAAGCCCCTTAGCAAGCTTTTTAGAAATGTTTCTGTATTTGCTGGGGCAACTATCATGGGGGATGGGAATGTTTCACTCATTTTGGACGTCATTGGTTTAGCCCATAAAGCCGGGTTATTAGCTGCTAATTTGCAAATGAATAAATCCACTTTAATTAATCAAGTCCATATGCAAGATGGGGAAAAACAAACTTTACTGCTACTGAGCTCGGATGAGAATAATTTAATGGCTGTGCCTTTAAATAAAGTGAATCGTATCGAGGAGTTTTCTAAAAATTCGATTGAAAAAGCAGGGCAGCAAGAAGTCGTACAATATAGAAATTCGATTATGCCTCTCATAAGACTTGATATGACTCTTAATGGAGATGGAACATGTGCTGCAGAAAAGTCCGATAAAATCCAGGTGATTGTATATTCTAATACCCAACACAATTTTGGTCTCATTGTAGGGCATGTCTATGACATTGTTGAGGGGGTATTTCCCTTGCACACGCACATGATAAGAAAAGGCATTATAGGCACTACGGTGATAGAAGATAAAGTTACAGAAATTATTGATATTGAAACAATTATTTCTGCCGCATTCCCTGGTTCTAGTTAAAACAGAAACGGATTAGGAAAAGAAATGGATAATGAACGAAAAATATGTACTTTTTACTTGGATGATTATTATTTTGGAATAGATGTTTTCCAAATTCAAGAGGTTATTCGATACCATGAAATGACCATTGTGCCTTTGGCTGATCAAACGATTAGTGGTTTGATTAATTTAAGAGGCCAAATAGTAACTGCTATTGATATGCGCAAACGATTAGATTTTCTTCCTGTGTCCGATGAACACAAGCCAACTAATATTATTATTCGTACAGAAGATGGGGCTGTCAGTTTATGGGTAGATGATATTGGGGATGTGATTGATTTATCCCTGGATAGTTTTGAATCACCTCCTGAAAATTTAAAAGGGGAAATCCGCAATGTGCTTAAAGAAGTCTGTAAATTTGAGAATAAGCTTTTATTGATTTTGGATGTAGGGGAAGTTTTAAATTTAAATAAATAAATGGTTTTTTCTTTGTAAGAGAAAAAGGAGTTGATCATGAAACGCGAAGAAAACAGGCTTGAAATAGACGGAATGCCGCAATCACCTAAGCCTAATGGTAAGGCAGCAAAAGATGAAGAATATACTCAGGAGGAAATGCTTCAATTAGAGCATGATGCCATCCTTAAGATCATCAATTTAACGAGTATTGTTTCTGCAGCAAATAAACGGGGAGAGGTTCTGGATGTTAACGATAAGCTGTGTGAGGTTTCGCAGTATAGCCGTGAAGAATGTATTGGCCAACCTCATAACATGTTTCGTCATCCTGATATGCCCAAGACAGTATTTAAGGATATGTGGAATACCATTGGTCATGGTCAAGTTTTTAGGGGAAAAATTAAGAATAAGAAAAAAGATGGTACTCCCTACTATGTCGATGCAACTATTTGTCCTATCTTGGGGAAAAATGGAAAACCTATCAAATATCTCGGTGTTCGTTATGAAATAACGGATGAGGAAATTGAGCGTCAAAATATGAAAGGTGTTATCGACGCTATTAATCAAGCTTATGCATTCATTGAGTTTGACACGCAAGGAAAAATTATTACCGCGAATGAAAATTTTCTGAAATGTCTGGGCTACCAGCTTGCTGAAATCCAAGGTAAACATCATAGCATCTTCGTTGATCCCGAGTATGTAAAAAAATCGGAATACACAAAATTTTGGGTAGATCTTGCTAACGGAATAACATTTAATGATGAATTTAAACGAATAGCAAAAGATGGTTCTGCGGTTTGGATTCGTGCTGTCTATGCGCCTGTTCGCGATGAAATGAATCGTGTGACGAAGGTAATAAAGATTGCTACAGATATTACCCAGCAAAAACTAGAAGAGATCGAGCTTCGTAAGCGAGTGGATGAAATCCTAGAGCAAGTTAATGCTGCATCACAAGGCAATCTGAAAGCTTGTTTGCAAGTAAAAGGTGATCAAAAGCCTATTGATATGGTTTGCCAAGCCTTAAATAAATTTTTTATCCAATTATGTGAGATGATTCAATCCATTGCGAAAAGCTCCTCTGTATTGGCAGCTTCTGCTGAAAAACTAGCTTCCGTTGGACAGGAGATGGCTGGAAATGCTGAGGAAACGTCCGCACAGTCAAACCTTGTTTCTGCTGCTGCTGAAGAAGTGAGTGCTAATGTACAAACGGTAGCTGCTGGGGCGGAAGAGTTAAACGCCAGTATCAAGGAAATTGCTAAAAGTGCTGTTGATGCGGCTCGAGTTGCGAACCAGGCAGTTACCGTCACAGAAGAAACGAATAATACAATTGTCAAATTAGGCGAAAGTAGTTCTGAAATTGGTAACGTAGTGAAGGTCATTACGGCTATTGCCCAGCAAACCAAATTGTTAGCATTAAACGCTACTATCGAAGCGGCTCGTGCAGGAGAAGCAGGGAAAGGATTTGCTG
>CAZTYT010000155.1:0-5342 GCA_964618245.1 uncultured Legionella sp.
GGAAATTTGAACTGGGATAAAGAAGATATGCAGACCGAATTTGTAGCCCTCATCGCGAAAATTCTTGAATTAAATTCACAACAAATCGATTTGGATGCGCCTTTAAGTCGTTATGCTTTTGACTCAATCAATATCATTCGTCTTATTGAGATGCTTAATGAAACATATCAACTGACCTTATCACCAGCGACCTTGTATGAGTACACTTCTTTGGCGGAATTTTATCAACATGTAATAGCAGCAAAAACAAGCTCCCTTGCCGAACCCAAACCTAATAATGAAAACGACATTGCCATTATTGGCATGAATGGTTTATTTCCTAAAGCGCCCGATCTGGATACTTTCTGGGATAACTTATGCCAAGGCAAGGATTGCATCAGTGAGGTTCCTGCAATGCGCTGGGATTGGCAAAACCAGACTGTGCAATGGGGTGGATTTATTGACGAAGTAGATCAATTTGATGCTGCTTTTTTTAATATTTCGCCGCATGAAGCAGAACTAATCGACCCACAGCAACGTTTATTCTTGCAAACCGTATGGAAGACCATTGAGGATGCAGGTTACACCCCCACTCAACTTGCTGCCATAAAGACTGGTTTATTTGTAGGCGTATTTAATCACGATTATGCTGATTTATTACAACAAGAAGAAATCATGGATGCTTACCTGACCACAGGCACGATAAACAGCATGATTGCTAACCGTATTTCTTATTTTTTAAACTGGCATGGTCCCAGTGAAGCCATCGATACCGCTTGTTCCAGCTCATTAGTGGCAATCCATCAGGCGGTACAGGCAATTCTCCATAAAGATTGTGACGTGGCCATTGCTGGTGGAGTAAATACGTTAATTACACCCACCTCTTTTATCACGGCGAATAAAGCTGGGATGCTCAGTGCAGAAGGCCGCTGTAAGACCTTTGATAAGTCAGCGGATGGCTATGTGCGCAGCGAGGGAGTCGGGGCTATTTTACTAAAAAGACTCTCCCAGGCTCTTAAAGATGGCGATCATATTTATGGCGTTATTAAAGGTACAGCCATCAATCATGGCGGCCATAGCAACAGCTTGACCGCGCCTAATCCCAATGCTCAGGCTGAGGTCATTATGTCGGCCTGCCAACGCGCTCAAGTCAGTATCGCCAGCATTGATTATGTTGAAACGCATGGTACTGGCACCCCCTTGGGCGATCCCATTGAAATAAATGGTTTAAAAAAAGCGTTTAAACAATTAGCCGAAACCCAACAAATCAATGACTTGCCAAATCAGTATTGTGGATTAGGTTCAGTGAAAACCCATATTGGCCATTTGGAATCAGCCGCTGGGATTGCTGGAGTAATTAAAATACTGTTGGCGATGCAGCACGAGCGCTTACCTGCCAATCTTCATTTTAACGAATTAAATCCCTATATTGAGCTGGACAATAGCCCTTTTTATATTTTGCATACAACGCAACCTTGGCCACGAAAAGCTTCCCAGCCCCGCCGGGCAGGAATTAGTTCATTTGGCTTTGGCGGTGCTAATGCCCATCTCATCCTGGAAGAAAGCCCTAAAAAAGCACTATCCCCAACAATTCAAGCCCAAGCTTATCCAATCACCTTATCTGCGCAAACGCCAGAAGCCTTACAACAGCGAATCGCCGATTTATGCCAATGGCTAAACCGACAAACAATATTACCTGCTTTAGCAGCGCTTAGTTATACCTTAAACGTGGGGCGTGAGCACTTTGCTCACCGGCTTTGTTTAATTGCCACAACAACGCAGGAATTAAAAGGGCAATTAGATGCTACTTTATCGAATGCTTTACCAAAGCTGGCAGCCAATATTTCGGAAGAATTAAAACAATTAAGCATGGAATACCTACAAGGCAAGCCGATTAATTGGCAAAAAATTTATGGCACCTACTGTGAAAAAATTGCTTTGCCGACTTATCCCTTTGCTAAAGACTCTCATTGGATTACGAAAAAAGATAAAGCCTTACCAGCATCCATTTTTAGCAAGCAATTGCATGGCAACGAATTTTATTTACAGGATCATCAAGTCAATCATGAGCCAGTCCTACCTGGAGTCGTATGCCTGGATTGGGCATATACCGCTGCCCAATCTTTCCTGCCAAACCAGTATGTTACCACCTTAAGAGAAATCATTTGGCAAAAACCCATCAGAGGTGCTGTATTGAAGCAACCTTTGCAAATCAATTTACAGGCTCAAGCCAATACAGTTACTTTTGCAATTACTGACAGTCAAAACAACCACTATGTTGAAGGAAAAATTTATGCGACGGATACAGCCTTGTCGCCCACTTTTATACCTTTTAATATCAAAGAATTGCAAAATGCATTACCTGCACAACAAAGCCCTCAAGCAATTTATAATTATTTTCAAGAAATTGGTCTAGGCTATGGCCCAAGCATGCAAGTGATTCAATCCCTGCACTATGATGAAACGAATTTGCTTGCCGAATTGGTCCAACCCGATTTATTGACTGAAACAAACGAATTCACTTTACATCCCGCTTTACTGGATGGCATTTTACAGACAACTCAGGCTTTGCTAAAAAAACGTGATACCACGTACCTGCCATTTTCTATCAAGCAAATAGATGTCTATAAAAAATTGCCCGCACGCTTTTATGTGTACGCTTGTTTGTGTTCATCCATACAGGAACAACAATGGCCTGTATTTAATCTCCAGGTGATGGATCCTCAAGGCAATCTTTTATTGGTTATCAGCGAATTAATGCTCTGTGCCATAGAAAACAAAGCGCCAGCAAGTATTGGCTATTATCGTTCGGTTTGGAAAGAACTCCCTTTACAACCTACTGCCAATCATCCTGGCTCTATTTTGATTATTGGGAGCAATAAATTAAGCACCGAGGCGATTCAAAACCAATTTAAGGATTATCAAACTTCCTGCCAAATCCTGGATGATAGCCATGATATTAAAATTGAAACCTTGCCCAATTACATTTTCTTAGTCTTTGATGAAGTCAATGATCAACGTTTGCCTATGGACTTAGTTATTCAAAAACATTTGGCACAAACATACTATTTGGTACATGCTCTTTGTACCAAAATCATTAAATTAAAACCGCAGCAGCCAGTGCATCTCATTGCGGTACAAAAGCAGCCTTCTGTATTTTCACGTGCATTAGCAGGTTTTGCCAAAACCCTACATCAAGAGCAACCCCATGTTACCTGCCGTTACATTGAGTTACATGATTTTCAGGTTTTACCCCAGGAGTTAAGCCAAACTGAGCTCCAAGTGCGTTATGATGAGTATAATCATCGTTATGTTCTTAATTATGACGATTTAGCCATATCACCCACCACCAAACCCTTGCCATTACGCGTAGGCGGTGTTTATTTAATTACTGGAGGGCTAGGGGGATTAGGCTATTTATTCGCTGAATATTTGGCGCAGCATTATCAAGCGAAATTAGTATTAACCGGCCGCTCACAATTTTCTTCAGCGCAAAAACAACTCTTGGTGAATTTAGAGGAAAAAGGCGGATCAGTTATCTATCTACAAGCTGATGTATCGCATTCTGAGGAAGTGCAATTACTCATCCATGAAGCAAAAAAACAATTTGGCTTTTTGCATGGCGTTATCCATGCTGCTGGAATTACTCATGATGGCTTTATCATCAATAAAACCATTGAAGAAATGGCCGCCGTATTAGCTCCAAAAATTCAGGGCGCCTCTTATTTACATGCAGCAACCCGTAAAGAGCCTTTAGACTTTTTTGTGTTATTTTCCTCAATCGCCGCCATTCTTGGAAATGTAGGCCAAAGTGATTATGCGTATGCCAATGCTTTTTTGGATGAATTTGCCGCTGAACGCGAACAACAACGGGCAATAGGCCAATGTGCTGGCCAGACTATTGCTATTAATTGGCCGCATTGGGAAGAGGGTGGAATGACTCTCGTGCCTGATTATCAACAATGGCTAGAAAAAAATTGGGGGCTCATTAGCTTAACCACAGACCAAGGTTTAACAGCCTTTCTTCACGCGCTACAAAGCGGACAACAACAAGTGATAGTCCTCCCTGGGTATCAACAAAAACTAGCCGCACAATTACAACAAAAAACATTATTAATGAAAACTGCCCCGGCTCAGCCGCTTAAAACCAATCCTCAATTGCGAGAAAAAATAGAGGCCTTTTTAAAAAATCTGCTTGCAGAAACTTTAAAATGCTCACCAGCTAGCATCGACAGCCAACAGGCTTTCGAAAAATATGGCATTGACTCCTTGATGATTGTCCAACTCAATCAACGACTGGAGCAAGAATTTACCGATTTACCCAAAACTTTATTTTTTGAATATCAAAACCTGGCTGACTTAACGCAATATTTTCTTACTCACTCAGCCCAACAATTCTCCCAACCTTCTGCCACTGGGACAAAACCCAAAATTCGCATGACGCCTCCATTAGCCGTTGCTACCACACAGCTAATGCAAGCACCGGCGCCAACACCCACTGAAATAGCTGTCATTGGTATCGCCGGGCGTTATCCCCAAGCCAATGATTTACAAGAATTCTGGAATAACCTGCTCACAGGAAAAGATTGCATTAGCGAAATTCCCACTGAACGCTGGGATTTACAAGACTATTTTGATCCCAATCCAGAGGCCGTAGGTAAAACCTACAGCAAATGGGGTGGTTTTTTAGCCGATGTCGATAAATTTGATCCTTTATTTTTTAATATTTCGCCACGCGAAGCCGCTTTAATGGATCCGCAAGAACGTTTATTTTTAGAAACCGCCTGGAAAACCATTGAAGATGCCGGCTATGCTCGAGAGCAATTAGCAGGAAAAAAAGTAGGCGTATATGTTGGCGTCATGTACGGGCAATATCAATTTTATACGCAAGACTCTCAACTCGAATCGTTCACCCCGACAAACTCAGTATTTGCTTCCATTGCAAATCGTGTATCTTATTTCTTTGATTTTCATGGCCCTAGTTTAGCGCTGGATACCATGTGCTCCTCCTCACTTACTGCCATTCATTTGGCATGTAAAAGTATTCGAGATGGTGAAAGCCAATTGGCTCTTGCTGGCGGTGTCAATCTGACCTTGCATCCTAATAAATATTTATTGCTTAGCCATGGAAAATTCCTGGCCAGTGATGGCCATTGCCACAGTTTTGGGGAAGGGGGCGATGGCTACGTGCCAGGTGAGGGCATTGGTGCCATTTTATTAAAACCTTTGGCCACTGCGCTTGCTGATGGGGATCATATTTATGCTGTTATTAAAGGCAGCCATGTGAATCATGGTGGAAAAACCAATGGCTATACAGTCCCTAATCCACAAGCGCAAGCTGAACTCATTGCTGAAACTTATCA
>CAZTYT010000156.1:0-5329 GCA_964618245.1 uncultured Legionella sp.
ATTCCTCAAAGCCTCCGTATGTTCATGTTGTCCCTGGCGATTATTGATGATATTGGCGCGATTTTGGTTGTTGCCATTGGATATAGTCACGGCCTTTCTTGGACAGCTCTTTTTATATCGGTATTAGGGTTATTTTTTATACAAATAATGAAAGTCCTGGGGATTCGAAATATTAGTGCCTATTTTTTTGTTGGTTCTTTCATTTGGATTGCAATAGATGCATCAGGAATTCATCCTACCGTAACCGGAGTTATTTTAGGATTAATGGCTCCGACTAAAACGTGGGTAAGTGATAAACGGCTACATACAATTTTAGAACACATGGTTTCATATCCACCTGGAGAACACTGGAGTGGCGATACGGAAGATCGCAAAGCACTTCACGTGACTGAAGTAGCTGCACGTGAGGTTCTTTCTCCAGTTGAGCGATTGGAGTTTTTTTTACATCCATGGATTGGCTACCTAGTTTTACCTTTATTTGCCTTAGCTAATGCAGGCATACCTATATCTTCTGCAGATTTTACTCACGAAATTACCGCTGCGGTATTTTTAGGCTTCATTTTAGGGAAACCCCTAGGTGTTTTTGGGTTTAGTTTTATTGCTGTATTTTTGGGGTTAGCAACTCGACCTAAAGATCTTAATTGGATTTTGTTAGCTGGTGGCAGTATATTAACTGGGATTGGATTTACAATGGCTATTTTTATCGCTAATTTAGCGTTCAATCAAGAAGTTATCAATGCTGCTCGTTTAGGGATACTATTAGCCAGTATTTTTTGTGCTGTAGCCGGAGTTTTATTTATTTTAATATATAAGTTTTTTAAGCCCTAAAATTATTAGGATATCTTTCCGGTGCTATAATTAAATTAGAGTGTATATACGTTTTTTTTTCGGCCTCATCATATTATACCTTCTAGTTCGCATTCATATTTGCGCCTTTATCTTCTTTATATCGAGAATTAAAATGTTTACTTACACTGCAAAAATATATTTTGATAATTTTGAAATCACGAAACGATCTGGAAATGATTTGGAATCTCTTTTTATTTGGATGTTAACCCAAGCTCAAGGAGAATTGGGTAACTTAAGTGGCCAAGTTATAAACAACAAAACACATTTAGTCGAAAAAGAGTTCCAAGCATGTGCTTATGATTAATTTTTTAGCGTACGTTTTAGTACCATTGGACTTCAAACCCCTTGTATATAAGCTACCATAATAACTTGTAAGCCTTTCAAAGGAAAATGGGATAACATCTCCCTTCAGTTTATTATTAATAAGCACCAGTTAGTTTTTGAATAATAAATAAACATGCTGTACAGGAAGTATGTCTATGGGTATTTCAAAACCTACTCTTTACCAATATTTACGAGAAATATAAATGAAAAAAATTACAATTAGAACACCTCGTCACGATGAGTATGACATTTGGTGTAATGTTTATCGAATTTATCTTGATTTTTATCATACATCCCTTACTGAGGATGAGCTAAAAAAAGTCTGGTCTTGGGTAGGAAACAACTCAGCATCATTACATTGTTATTTTGCCGAATTGGATCAGAATGTTGTGGGTCTTGCTCATTTTCGAGAATACATGAGACCCATAAAGGCGAGTAAAGGAATATATCTTGATGATTTAATTGTCCTGCCTAAGTTTCGTGGATATGGAATTGGATATCAATTAATCGAGGCCATAAAGACTTATGCAAAAGAAAACGATATCTCCTTAGTGAGATGCATGACTGCGCATGATAATATAAAAGCAATGAGTCTTTATGATTCAATTGCAACGAAAACTGCCTGGGTAACTTATGAGACTGTAGCTAAATAATGAGAGGGTATAATTTGGTTCTGGTGAGGATGTATTATTAAGTCTAGTAGTTATCCAGATCTAAAGATTTAGGATTTACAGTAATATGTAAAACAGTTGTCTAATCATTGATCCTTTGATTATTGATGAGTGATTTATTGTTGTGAATGTTCTCGGTTGATCATCCGTTACTTCCAAGCCCCAACCTATAGTTTTAGCCTGGCTTACTTGTTAAACCAGGCTAAAACGTCTATTTACTCTCGGTAACAGTAATCTGTGAAGTAACACCCTGAGTAAATAAATTAGGATCATACATGGCTTCTGCATAAGCAGGAGGGACAGTGTAAGTTCCAATATTTACTGCTTTAATTTTATAAATGATCTGCTTGGCAGTGGCATCAATACTGCCAAAGAAATTGACTCTATCTTCACGAACATCAAAATAGTCCAAGTCATTGGCTTTGATTGAATCATTAACTACTTCAAATCCGCCTGGAAGTATATCCTCAATTGCAATATTGGTTAAATAATCATTGTTTAATGCACGAATTTGAATATGTACCTCTATTTCGCTGCCCAAGGTAGTTGAACTCACTGGATGACCTTGGCTATCACGATATTCTCTGAAAATTTCAATACCTTCATTTATCTGTTTTTTGGGTAAAACATTGGAAAATCCTGATTGAATTAGCTGATAAAAAAAGTTCACTTGTTGTGGGTTATTGAATTGGATTTGTTTGGTATCCTCACTAAGAGCAACTTTTTGGTAATTTACATTTTCAACAGGGAGTGGGATAAGCTGCCCATTGTTTAAAATCCGGGTCATGGATAGTTCCGGAGCATTAACAGCTGTCTCTTTAGGATAAGCTCCTAAAGCCAAACTTGTGTAACCTGATAATAAGGTATTAATTTCATTCTCATTAATTGCTTGAATCAGAC
The DNA here is from genome assembly GCA_964618245.1 of uncultured Legionella sp. GTDB lineage: Bacteria > Pseudomonadota > Gammaproteobacteria > Legionellales > Legionellaceae > Legionella. The sequence goes on from CAZTYT010000156.1 coordinate 2,745, forward strand.
GCATTAACACAGTATCACTCACTTGGGGTAGTAAGTTAGGGAAATGCTTGGCGGTAACATAGAGATATTGTGCATCCGCAATATTACTGTCATAAAAATCAGTGTCAGAGGAGAGATTGGTTTGTGGATGGTATTGGCCAATCAACTTATTTGCTTCTTGATGACTTTGGAGCAATTGATATGCGCCAGCAAGATAAACCGCAGTGATGTCATTTTTCCATTGCTTGGCAAGATTTTGCTCTAAATACAATTGCAAATTAGTGAGATAGTTGGTAGTGACAATTTCATTGCGGGTTAAAATGTAAATGGCATAGGCCTGAATTCGAGCGCTATCCATATCAGAAACGTTTTGGCTAGCTAGCGATTTCAGGTAATTAATACCATTGAAGAATAAATCACTAGGAACATTAAAACCTTGAGCCTTTGCTTCAGTCAGGAAATGCATGGCATAAACAGACGCAAAATCATTACCTTGGTTATCTCCAAATCCGGGCCAATAACTGAACCCACCATTAGACATTTGGCGTTGACTTAACATTTGAACAGTCGCATTTATTTTTGCAGCAATTTCATTGGTTTCATTAGCAAAGCCTGTTTGACTGTTCATTGCAAGTAGAGGCATCACTTTGCTGGTTAATTGTTCGGTACAACCATAAGGATAATTGTCAAGATAGCGTTGTAATCCAAAAACTAAAATGAGGGGACTGGTTGATAATGTCGCATTCACTTGACGATGTTCTGGGTAGAAAGTTTGCAATATATCCAGTGTTTTTTGTTTATCTTTCGATTTTCCACTATCAATATAAGTGATTAACGGTGTAGCTGGTCTTACACTTATAGTCGAGCTCATAGTGCCTGTTTTATCACCTGATGTTGCTTTAAATCCAATGGTGGCAGAGCCAAGTTTTGATTTTGCTCTTATTTTGAAATGAGCGGTTTGCTCTTTCCCTTCAGCGATTTCCAATGTTTTAGTGGATGCGTCAGTAATTTCCAACTCTGGGGAAACTGTTAAGTCTATACTTACTTTAGCATGTTCTCCTGAACCTTTGATGTTATTCGCAATAGAAGAGGAAATTTCAAATTCATCACCAGGGGCAACAAAAGTGGGGACATTAGGATTAATAATAAAATCACCACGAATGTTGCTGACAGTTTCTTTTGAGCCTACTGAATCTGTTGAAACTGCTACCGCCATGATTTTGAGAGCCCCATTAAAATAATCTGGGACTTGATACACCACTTGCCGATTGGTAGTGTCAGTATCGAGAATACCTGACCAATAGGCTACAGGCAGATCTGTTTTTCGTTTGAATGGATTTAATTTACTCGCTAATCCTTCTTCACCAGCATCGCCACCAACTGCCGATAGCTCACGATCTTGAATAAATTGTGGCAGAATTTGATCAACTGTTTGTTGAGTTAGCACTTCCAGCGCATGTTTTTGGAAGAAAAAGGCTAATGGATTGGGAGTAGTGTATTTTGCGACTTGCAATATTCCTTCATCAACTGCAAAGATAATAATTTTACCTGGTTTATCGGTATGGTAGTTAATGGTCAGCGGTTCACCTGGACGAGAAACTTCGGCGGCTTGTAAGTCGATTTGAATATCATGTTGTTCATGGTTAACGCTAAAAGGAGCGATACTATAGCTTAGGGGACTAATAAATATTTCAGGTGAGTTCCAGTCGCGTACAAACGCTACATTGACGTAACCATTACCTTGAAAATCGGCGGGGACATGGATGGTTTGTACTGAATTAGGAGAGTCTGTTTTAAACCACTGAGTGGCATAGACCTTATCACGCTCGATGGTAATTAAACCAGAGCCTGTATATGGTGCAGTAATCTGGATTTCAATGTTGTCATTGGCTTGGTATTCCGATTTATTTAATTTAATTGATAATTCGGCGTTTTTAGCCAATGGTTGTTGGCTTGCGCCTACGACACTAAATTTTAATTGATTTAAAAGAGTATCGTCTTTCCCAAGTACACTGAGTGAAAAATCACCTATTTGCTCTGTGGGTAAGGTATAGCTTGCCCCGTTTTTTTCAATATGAAATGGCAGGGTACTTATAACGCTTGATTGCATGATGGATTGATATTGGTATGTCCCATCGGCTTTTTTAACTAACGTAGTTACTGGATGAAGAGAGACTAACTGGAGACGTAGATCCTTAATTTCTTCGGGAGAAAGGTTAGAGTTAATTGCAATATAGTTGACTGTTCGAACACTGTTTTGTTTAATAAACGCTAAATCCCCATCAGGTTTATAACCAATAAAATAGGGAAGGGGGCTAACTAAAGTTTGAGCCTGGCCTGTTACACTACGTCCACCATCTGACTCAAATCCTTCTGCAAAGAAAGTTAACTGATAAGTGGCTTTTTCAAAACGCTCCAAATTGAGATCAAATTCAGCTTCGCCCTTATCATTTGTTTTAGTATTAGTTAACGATTCCGTGAATACTTTAACTGGTTTTTTGGGGTCAAGTAAGGGATCAGCGAAAGTATAATCAGGGTATTGATCAAAATGAACTTTTTGCGGTACTAATAAAATTTTTCCGCTAATTGTTCTATTTGCTGCAGGA
>CAZTYT010000157.1:0-1618 GCA_964618245.1 uncultured Legionella sp.
AAGTAAACAGTTGATGTCCTAATTTGTTACCATAGGTCTATTCATGCCTCAATCCGAAAATATTTCTGCTCCACAGTTGCTAACTATTGCTTTAGAACATTTTAAAATTAAAGACTATGTCGTAGCGATACGCTGTCTTGATTCAGTAATTAAATTAGATGTCGAACGCAAGTCAGCTTATTACTGGCGAGCTAGAGCTTATTTTGAGTTAGCACAATTAGAAGAAGCTAAAAAAGATTTGGATATTCTTATGGATGATAAGTTTTATAATCAAGAACACTATTTAGAAGGTTCAGCTAATACAATTCATTATTTACATGTTAAATATTACTATGCTCTTTGTCTTGGCAAATTAACTAAAGGTAAGTTAACGATTGACAAAAGTGATCTTTTATTTGATAACTTTTTGAAGGATATGCAATTTTACGAACAGCTACATGGTAAGCAGAAACTATTTTCTAAAGAAGAATTAGCAACGCTCTATTATAAATTAGGTATAACTAACCATTTAAAAAACCCCGGGCGCGCTTTGCAATATTTAGATATGGCTATTTCTTATCAGCCCAAACTCGCAAAAGCATATACAGCAAAAGCGAGGCGATTAACTAGCGCAGAATTAACAGTCATTGGATTTTATGAAGACCATCCTCGTCCATATCCACGCAGTCTTATAATAAACAATATCAAAAAAAAATTATTGCCATACATCAAAAGGCTCTCAACCTTGAACCCACCGATGCACGCCATTATCATGAATATGCTCAGACAATCTACTATTTAGGCGGATGGTTAAAACCGGTTTCAAAATTTAATAAAAATAAGAAATATTATTTACCTCCGCACGACTGGGAAGGCGCATACACGTTGTTGCTTCAAGGATTGAAAATAAATCCACTTCATAGGAAATCCTTGGTTTTGCTTAAACAAATTGCAGAAACGACTAAAAACGACACCCTATTAATTCATGTTTGTAAAACATTAGTTCAAATGGAAGGTTCTTTTTCAAATCATCAAGCATTAATCCGAGCTTTAATCAAGAGAGGTGAATTGACAAATGCTATATATGAAATACACGAGGCACAAAAAAAGTGGCCCGATTCTCAATATGATGATGAATATACGCAGATACACTTTAAAAAAGTGCTCGGCGAAGGAATAGATGCGGCAATTGAGGATATTGATGAAAGAAAGAAACAAATTATCCAGCTTCGTCAAAAGGCATATTCTCACACTGATAATTTTAATTCAGGTAATCAAAATATTTTTACGGATGATCTAAGCATTAAATATGAAGAAATTCAGTGGGAAAAAATCGACCATGAGAAAGTGAAACTGGGCAGTGGCGCATTTAGTGTTGTCTATGCAGCCACCTGGAATAATTGGCAAATTGCAGTCAAAGAATTTAATCAGGCGAAGCAAAATCCAGTTGAAGAAGTAAAAAATTTAATTCGTCTAAAACATAAACATATCATTCGTCTTTTAGGGGTTACACAAAAAGATCAACAGTTTTTCATGATTATGCCTAGGATGGAAAAATCTTTATCAGATTACATCTATAATAATCCTGACTATAAGGTCGATATCACTATTATTGTTCAGCAAACATTAGAAATTGCTC
>CAZTYT010000157.1:1628-5295 GCA_964618245.1 uncultured Legionella sp.
CCTTGAGTTTTTACATAAATCAAAAATTGGTCATTATGATATTAAAAGTAAAAATATTTTACTCGATAAACAAGGAACTTTAATGATAGCTGATTTCGGCTTAGCAAAAGTAAGCTATGTCGAAAATACATGTACTACGCTGATTCAAGGTACTCCTAATTGGATGGCTCCAGAGCAATTTTATGGACGTCCAGTACCTGCCTCAGATATTTATAGCCTTGCCTTAGTAGCGTCAGAGTTATGTAACACTGCTGTTCCATCTGCCAATATGCTTTATCCTGAAATAATATTTTCCCGCACTAAAACCGATGAACCTCCTGTGCAGTTAAACCCAATAATTGAAAAAACATCGTCTTACGCGCTTTTATTAAATCGCATGTGGATGCGTATTCCAGAAAACAGACCCTCCAGCTCTGAGGTGGTTCAACAGTTACAAGAGATTGATTCCTCTATGAGAAAAGCCAAGCCTGAAATTTCGAATAATAATAATAGCCGAGAATTGAATATGCGAAGTGTAATACCAACAATGACGCGGTCTGGATTAATTAGTCAAATTCCTAGCCTATCAACTGCTAACATGAGTTCTAATACAAGTCAGAACAGGAAAAGTAACTAAGTTTGTTGAAGAATTATTTTGGTACTTTTTGGGACATCAATAACTTCCAAGCTATGCTCTGAACAACTTAAGAAAACGAGTTATCATGTCCCAAATAATATACTATAAAACTGAAGACATTATATCTTCGCGTACTTCATCCTGGCATTTTTGCGAATAATTTTTACTTACCTCGGGTGATTTTTCTATTGCATCACGCTCTTCTTGTGAAAGACGACTTTTGAAAAGCGTTACCTCACGTTTTACCCACTTATTTCGATTGGAAAAAGCCCAAGACATTGTACCTAATCCAGTTATAGTAAAGGATATATCATCAATATAACGTAGATTATCTTTAGCAGATAAAAGCAGTTTATTGGCTTTATTAAAAAATGAATACATAACGTTTCTCCTTTAAGTTTTAAATTAAAGGAGGAAAAACAAAGAACACTTCAGTATGCAAAACATTGCAAATCTAATGGCATTTTCATTCTCCCTCCGCAGGCATTACCCAGAGCAGGTTATAAGGGTATTTCTCAGCTGCCTTTAAAACGCAGCACCCCCGATGACGTTTAAAATTCTACTGTAAAAAATTTCATTGTCAATGAGCTATCAAAACTAATTGTAAACAGTTAAAGCTTCTATATTTTCTCAAAAAATCCTCAGATAATTGCCTGAACTACTATCAAAATCAGGGTCGCGTTATCTATAAACGACTTGACACTTACTGTATCACCTCGTATATATTGGCATCACAAGGATTTACAAGGAGAAAATGATGAAGGAGAACTTAGGCCATCAAGAAGAATTTGATACCGCATCTAAACCTATTGCTAGGCATCTGGATCACTATAAGAAAACGATAGACGAAATAAGGAAATTATTGGTCGACTATTTTTTTGATTCTACTCGTATACAAAAACTAACTGAAATAGCTAAATCCAACGAAATTGTTTTTGATTTTAATCTAGTGAAAGTAGCGATGGAAACTTGTTTGAGTAATGAGAGAGTGTTTGAGCCTTATTCTCAAAGCCTTATGTTTAATTTGGACCATCAGGTTATAAATAGTGGTTTACCTATACAGCTTCAAGCGGAAAAAAATCTTTATAGTTTTACCCAAGAAGTACCTTACACGCCTTTGGCGCAAGGGTTTATGCAACAATTTACTTATGCTTTAAGCGCGTATCGGATATGTTTAGGTATTTATGAAATCTATTCTGATCTGTTGAGTTCTACCAATCGCCAGATACAACCTATTAAATACCACCTCGAATCAGCGCAAAAATTAAGGCAAATAGTTGATAACGAGGAAGCTGATTTACTTAGTTTGCACCGACAGGTAAAAGGGTTAAAAAAAGAAATCTGGTCTTTGCTTACTCATCAGAAGGCCCATGAAGGAATGAGCATTTTTAAAGAAGATATTGATAAATGTGCTGAACAATTGCAACAGCTAATGAGAAGTGGTGCCACTCATTTACAAGATAGCTATCGACTTTTCCCGAATAATCCCTGGTTATGGATGTTCCATGATCGAAGCTGGCATACTATGCTAAAGACTATTGCTAAGCTCTTATACACGGAGCAATATATTTCTCAGAATTCTGATACATTAACAATTAAAGAAGAATTTATTGAAAAGATTAAGTGCCAAATCGAAGAGTTTGGTGTAGTTGTATCCCAAAAGATACCTTTGTTAAAAATTGAGCTATTACGCCAAGCAGCAAAACAGATTAGCGAATCCAATATTGATATACGCGCTAAACTTGCTGAGCAAGGTATTACACTGAGTGAAGCATCGCAAGGAGGAGTATTTTCGACCCCAACTATCTATGAAGTATTTGGCCGTCTATGTAATTCAGTTCCTCAAAACACTGAATATTCATATAGCTAATTTATACAGTGGGAAAAATTGACTATTGGAGGAGAATATTTAAAAGCTCTATCAGAATAGACTGACAGAGCTTTTAAAAACATTACTAATTAGCTTACTTGGCAGCAGCAGCTTTTTTCTCTTTTTCTTTAGCAATCACTGCTTCAGCTACACTGCTTGGGCAAGGAGCATAGTGAGAGAATTCCATCGAGAATTGACCACGACCAGAAGTAAGAGTACGTAATGTACTGATGTAACCAAACATTTCTGAAAGTGGAACATCAGCCTTAATACGAACACCTGCTGCACTTGGTTCTTGTCCTTGGATCATACCACGGCGACGGTTCAAGTCCCCAATCACATTACCGACATCGTCCTCTGTACTGTAAACATCAACCTTCATGATTGGTTCCAGTAATTGTGGCGCAGCTTTTGGTATAGATTGACGAAACGCCCCTTTCGCTGCAATTTCGAATGCTATTGCCGAAGAGTCAACAGGATGGTAACCACCATCAGTCAGATTAACTACCACATCCAACACAGGGAAACCTGCCAATGTACCTGTGCCCATCATTGAACGGAAACCTTTCTCAATTGCAGGGAAGAATTCTTTAGGAACGTTTCCACCCACAACAGAGGTCATGAAAGTAAATCCACTGTTTGGCTCACCAGGTTGAATAGTGTAGTCAATTTTACCGTATTGACCAGCACCACCTGATTGTTTCTTATGGGTATAGCTATCCTGAACCGCTTTGGTGATGGTTTCACGGTAAGCAACCTGTGGTTGGCCTACTATTAATTCAACATCATAAGTATGCTTTAGAATATCTACTTTAATATCCAAGTGTAATTCACCCATACCACGAAGAATGGTTTCACCGGAATCTTCATCGGTTTCAACTCTAAAGGTAGGATCTTCTGCAACCATTTTACCAATTGCAATACCCATTTTTTCAGTAGCGCCTTTATCTTTTGGCGTAACAGCAATAGAGATAACTGGCTCAGGGAAAACCATTGCTTCCAAGGTGCATTCATGATTTGGATCACAAAGCGTATGTCCAGTGCGAACGTTTTTCATGCCGACGATAGCAATAATGTCACCTGCTTCAGCGCTTTGTAATTCATTACGCTCATTGGCTTGCATTTCAACCATACGTCCAACACGTTCAGTTTTACCAGTAAAGGAATTAAGGATGGTATCC
>CAZTYT010000158.1:0-5256 GCA_964618245.1 uncultured Legionella sp.
GCATATAAATCCTGTTTTCTTTTTCTTAATTTTAAGGTCTGGAAACAGTCAAATTTTTGTAAGTGCTGACCCATCCGTTTTCATGCTGCCTAGCTCCAGCCGACTCACAAGGTTCTAGGAGCTTTTGGTTTCTACATCAGAAATAGATAGTGCGCGGACAATTACAAATTATCAGTACATCCAAGAACTAACTGATACTAATTTTACTGTGTATAAGAAAATTTCATTTTAATATTTGAATAATAATGAAAAACAATGAATGTGTTATTAATCTATTAACATTTTTTGTCAAGGGAAAAATAATAAAATAGGGTTTACCTTAGTCCAATTATGAATCACATTTTGCATATTGCGATAATTAATTTTAATTATTGATCACTTACATAAATATAAAAAATAATACTAAAAATGGGAAATATTCATACAATATTTCACCCTCCCAGTGACTTTCCTCAAAATTGTCGTGCAATGGATAACTGTCATCAAGAAAATCTAGCTGCTTTGCAACAATAGCTCTTCAGCGTGGGAGCGGGTTTGCTCTGTTATCTTTAAGCCACCTAACATCCTGGCAATTTCATCCACTTTTTCTGAAGATTGCAATAATGAAATATGAGTAAAGGTTTGATTATTATCACTCATTTTTTGCACCATAAAATGATGATGCGCACAAGCGGCAACTTGAGGCTGATGTGTTACACAAAATACTTGTAAACGTTCCCCCAATTTTCGCAGCATTTGCCCAACCAAAGCTGCAGTTGCGCCACCTATGCCTACATCCACTTCATCAAACATTAACGTGGGAGTCGAACCTTGCTGGGCAGTAATCATTTGAATGGCCAAACTAATGCGTGCCAACTCCCCCCCGGAAGCAACCTTATTTAAAGAATCAGGTTGCATGCCCGGATTCGTACAGACTTTATACTCCACCTTATCCAGGCCGTGGGGTTGCATTTTTTCTAATGGGGAAACTTCAATTTCTACCCATCCTTTAGGCATTCCTAATTGCTGAATGATCGCCGTAATTTCACTAGCCAAACTTGAAGCATGGGCTTGTCGTGAGGCTCTTAGCTTAAGTGCAGATTTTTCATAGGCAACTATTGCCTGATGATATTGCTCTTGCAATAAGCTTAATTGATTATCATTATTTTGTAAGCTTTCCAATTCCTTATGGAGATGGTGCAAGTGATTACTTAGTTGGCTACTATCAATGTGATATTTACGCGCTAATTGATGGATAGTACTCATGCGGGTTTCTATTTGATGCAAACGTTCCGGATCTAATTGAATCCGCTCAGCAAACTGCTGCATTTCATCTACAGCCTCTTCGCATTGAATAAAAGCACTATTAATTAATTCATATGCATTTTTAATTTGGGGCTGTTCTTGTGGCAATTGACTTAACAACTGCAATATTTGGTTCAATCCTGAACAAATAGTAGGTCCATCATCTGCATTTAGTAAATTATTCACCTGCTGACTATGCAATAAATATTCTTTAGCATGATGTAGCATTTGGTGCTCTTCATACAATGCATCAATTTCATTTTCCTGAAGTTGCAAAGCGTCCAACTCTTCAATTTGAAATTGCAATAGCTCTACCCGGTTGCTTTGCTTTGCCTGGTTTTGGAGTATCTCAATCTCTTGCTGTATTTTCTGAGCTTGTTTGTATAGCTGGGTAACTTCAGCCAATAAATGCTGATTTTGGGCATATCGATCCAATTGCTCGCGATGAGTCGCATGTTGCATCAGTGTTTGGTGTTGATGTTGCCCATGAATATGCACTAATTTTTCGCTAAGTTCCTTGATTTTTTGCAAAGGAAAGGGTTGCCCATTAACATAAGATTTTGAGCGGCCTTCACTATAGACTACTCGGCGCAAATAAATTTCGCCCTCATAAGGTATATCATGTTCAAGGAGCCACTGAGCAGGTTCTGAGTCTTCACTAACATAAAACCCAGCCGTAATATCACATTTGTCTTGACCCGGACGGATTACTGAAGCATCAGCACGCCCACCCAGAGCAAGCATTAACGCATCAATCATAATGGATTTACCAGCACCAGTTTCACCAGTAAAGGCTGTCATTCCTTGAGTAAAATCAAGTTCCAAATGTTGCACAATAGCGAACTGATCAATGCACAAAGTAGTGAGCATGTTTTATCCCTGATGTTTGGATTCCCAGCCAAGCTTTGATCGTAATGTATCATAATAATGATAATCAAGAGGGTGAAGCAAACGTAATTGTAGCTCTTCTTTCTGTATTGCTACTTTTTGACCCGATTTTACCATGCGTGATTCGTGACCATCACAGCTGACCCGTAAATCAGCTTCGTTGTAGTGGCTAATCAACAATTCAATTTTAGACTCCCCATCGATGACTAGAGGTCGTGAACTCAAGCTATGGGAAAACATAGGCACTAAAACCATGGCATTTAACTGAGGATGCATAATGGGGCCACCCGCTGATAAGGCATAAGCTGTTGAGCCAGTAGGGGTAGCAATAATCATTCCATCAGAGCGGTAATGGCTAACTAATTGTTCATTAATGTACACAGAAAATTCAATCAAATGATTTTCATCGCCTCGCGATAATACGACATCATTTAAAGCATTTCCTTCAAAATAAGTGCCTTGCTCATCGTAGATACGGGCATGCAAAAGAAAACGTTTTTCCTCTTTATAATGACCTGCTAAAACTGCGCCAAGCTGGTTTTCAATTTCATGGGGAAGAATGTCAGTTAAAAAACCCAAGCGCCCCCGATTAATCCCAATAACCGGCGTATTAATATTGACAGCCATCCGGGCTGCTGACAACAAGCTACCATCACCCCCAATCACAATGATGAGGTCACCTTTCTCACCCATTTCGTTTTTAGTTAAAACTGGCAACTGCACATCAAAACCCAGCAAAGTGTCCACATCCTGATAGACCTTAACTTTTTGATTTTCCAAAAACTCCACCAAGCGATGTAAGCTTTCGCTTACCTCTTGGTTGGCTCGATATTGACGTGCATAAAGAATGACTCGTTTAAAGGAGTTATTATTCTTCACTGTTTGCTGCTCGGGATGCTTTTTTACGGTCATGTTCTTTCAATGCCTTTTTACGAATGCGAATTGAATTAGGCGTTACTTCCACCAATTCGTCCTCATCAATAAACTCTAAAGCCTGCTCCAAAGTTAATTTAATTGGCGGGGTTAAAATGATGTTTTCATCTGAACCTGACGCACGCATATTGGTTAATTGTTTTTCCTTGGTAACATTCACTACTAAATCATTGTCACGGGAATGAATACCAACTACCATCCCTTCATAACAAACAGTTTGTGGTTCGATAAACAACCGCCCCCTGTCTTGAAGATTAAATAAAGCAAAAGCTCGTGCCGTACCCTGGCAATTTGCGATCAGTACTCCATTGGCACGCTTACCAATACGCCCTTTAAGCAATGGACCATAATGATCATAAACATGATACATTAAACCGGTGCCTGACGTAGCGGATAAAAATTCATTATGAAAGCCAATCAAACCTCGAGTAGGAACAATATAATCCAAACGAACACGCCCTTTCCCATCTGGCACCATGTCTTGCATTTCACCACGACGTTCACCAAGCTTTTCCATAATAGTACCTTGATGATTTTCTTCCACGTCAACCGTTACACGTTCATAAGGCTCCTGTTGCTCGCCTTCACTTTCACGAATAATAACCTCAGGCTTACTGATAGCTAACTCATAACCTTCCCGACGCATATTTTCGATAAGAATTGATAAATGTAATTCACCACGACCTGAAACACGGAATTTATCAGGATCATCACAGTTTTCTACGCGTAATGCCACATTATGTAGTAATTCAGTATCTAAACGTTCTCGAAGTTTTCGCGACGTCACGAACTTGCCTTCTTGTCCAGCGAAAGGAGAATCATTCACTTGGAAGGTCATGCTAATTGTAGGCTCATCCACTGAAAGCGCTGGCAAAGCCTCTACCACAGAAGGATCGCAAATTGTATCGGAAATTTTCAGGCCCTCGATTCCAGTAATCGCTACAATGTCACCAGCTCCGGCTTCTTCAATCTCCACACGATCCAGGCCTTTAAAGCCAAGTAATTGTAATAAGCGGCCGGAACGAACATTACCGTCCTTATCAATAATCTTAACTGCTGACTTAGCCTTGATGCGACCACGGCTAATTCGCCCAATACCGATTGTACCGACATAAGAAGAATAATCCAGCGAACTAATTTGCATTTGGAATGGCCCATTAGCATCAACTTTAGGTGCCTCCACTTTATCAATAATAGTTTGTAGCAAGGCATTCATATCAGTGGCTTCATCTTCCAGATTCAACTGGGCATAACCATTTAGCGCAGAAGCATAAACCACCGGGAAATCCAATTGCTCATCCGTTGCACCTAAGTTATCAAATAAATCAAAGACTTGATCCATTACCCAATCTGGTCTAGCACCTGGTCGATCGATTTTATTAATGACGACGATAGGATTTAATCCGCGAGCAAAAGCTTTTTGCGTAACAAACCGAGTTTGGGGCATAGGGCCATCCACAGCATCGACCAACAATAAGACACTATCCACCATGGAAAGAATACGTTCAACTTCACCACCAAAATCAGCGTGCCCTGGGGTATCCACGATATTAATCTGGTGATTACTCCAATGTACGCAAGTATTTTTAGCTAAAATAGTAATTCCTCGTTCTTTCTCCAAGGCATTAGAATCCATAACACGTTCAACTTTAGGTCCTCTTTCATTCAGAGTACCTGTTTGTTGCAACAATTTATCGACTAGAGTGGTCTTGCCATGGTCTACGTGAGCAATAATGGCAATATTGCGTATTTGATCAATCATAAATAACCTTTAAAGGAAAAACGAGGTGTGTTCATAGATTCGCCATTATACATTATTGACCAGCTAAAACCAATGCGACCTGGCCTGAACCATAAAAGAAAAATCATAAATACTATCTTTGAACAAAGTTTTACTAAAAAAATAAGTTGCTTTGCAAGAAAAGCACTGATGGTTTACACAATATCCATCACAAAGTATAATTTGCACCCACTTTGATTGTTTTTAGAAAACCATGCCTGCTACTATCCTGACTCGTGCCGCCTTATTAAAAAACCTGTCTGACAAAGAGACTCGCCGCTATAAAAAAGCCTTGGCAAGCTTTCTGGACCACCCAAGCCACGGAGCCAATTTAGAAAAATTACGTCATTCAGGGGCTTTGTACAGTATTC
>CAZTYT010000159.1:0-855 GCA_964618245.1 uncultured Legionella sp.
AATCCACTTATTCAAATCTTCTATCCAGTTACTTAACACAGTATCGAGATCAGAATAAAAGTAATGACAATAATCTTTTTCATAAACATGGATATAAATTAAAAAATTTAAAACACGAACCATGTCTTCACCGTGAACAAGAGCAAGAACTGATAGAAATATGTCTTAAAAGAAATTATAAAAATAATATAATGCTTATAGGTGAACCTGGAGTGGGGAAAACCTTTCTTATTGCATCGATTGCTCATATTCTAAACTTAGATATTTATTACATAGATATTAGCACCATACTATCTGGCTCTAAATATCGTGGCGAATTCGAAAAAAAATTTCATGAGATTCTTAATGAGGCTTTAACTCACAAGAAAATTTTATTTTTTGATGAAGCCCATACGATATTAAATACAGGAAATTCTGATGGAGGAATATCAGGTGCCGACATATTAAAGCCTTATCTGATGCGTCCAGACTTTCAAATGATAGGCGCTACAACGGTCGATGAAGCAGCTCTATTTATGAATGATAAAGCTTTTGAGAGACGTTTTAATTTTATTCACCTCGAAGAACTCACTGTAGAATATACAAAAGAGATTATAAAAAGTAAGCATCCACAACTCATTGATTGGAATCCTCTTCTTATAGATAAAATATTTGTATATTTAGACAATAAATACAAAAATAGAAATTACCCAGATAAGGCTCTAGATTTTTTTGATTTTTATTTTTCTGGCGAGCAATTATCTTCATTTAACATGGATGAAATGGAAAAAGTATTCAGCCTTTTCAATCGTATGAATAATATGTCAGTGCTAGGTTCATAAATGCGCTTATTCTACAGACTGTTAATTTATACGA
>CAZTYT010000159.1:865-5240 GCA_964618245.1 uncultured Legionella sp.
CGGTAAGTTTATTAGAAGGAATGGTTATTTATACGATATTATTTTCAAGTATTAGGATGTTGGTGGGCGGATACTCCTCTTTATATTTAACGAATCATGGATTATCTATTGCAGATATCTCCTTTTTGAAAGCGTTTCAAGGAATAGTAATTGTCCTTATCCAAATTCCGGTAGGAGTGATCATTGATAAGTGCAATAATCGTTTTCCTTTCATTCTTATTTCAATTTTCTTAGCAGCCATTTGGATGTTTTTAACCGCGATAGGTAATGCAACTTCTGTTTTCTTTACAGCAGAATTTTTTAATGGATTGTCTTTGGCAATTTTTAATGCAGTGATGTTGCCCATCCTAGTTGAAACTTATTCATACGAAACAGGAAAAGATGATTATAATTACACTTTAGGAAAATTTTTTAAGTATCAAAATTTATTAATGGTAATCTCTGTGCTTTTAGGCAGTGTTTTTGTAACAGTGGAGTCTAGATACGTTTGGTTTGTTGCTTCTTTTATTTTAACCATAATAGGGCTGTTTTCTCTTTTAGCTAATGATCTAAAGAAATTTAATATCATCAAATCAAAAAGACCAACCCAAAATAAAACAAAAATACATTTCAAGAACTTGTTTAATGTCCTGAGAGTTGAAAATATCGTTATTTTATTTATTGCTAATATTTCGCTGGTTACTGTATTTCAAATTCTAGCTCAATTTTGGCAGGTGATCGTTTATGATTACTTAGGGGAGCATACTTCTGATGCAATAGTTTATGGGCTTATTTTTGCTGTCATTTTGATATTTCAAGCACTAGGGTCATTTTTTGCTGAAAAGAAAAACTCACTAAATGCAAGCTTATGCTTTATGGCTTTTTTTGTTGCTGCAACAAGCTATCTAATCTCCTATAACGGAAATGAAATCTATAAAATAATCCCTATTACCTTGTTTCTTTCTTGTTTTATTTTATTTAAGTATCCTTCCATTATTATCAGTGCATTATTGCATAAGAATATCACCAATGATATTAGAGCGACTTTTGATTCATTAATTAGTACATTTTCAATGTTGGCATCAATCGGCGCATTTTATATCATTGGAATTTTACTTAATAACTTTGGCAATAAAGTAATTATTTTATCTTTGATATTTTTAATGATAACCAGTTTTTTTTTAGTACGCTCTTATATGTGGTTAAAACAAGATATGGCTTAAGAAATAGATTAGTAACGAATCCTTAAATAACCATTCCTTCTAATAAACTTACCGTCTCTTCTATCGGATTAATCTTCGCTAAACAGCTATAAGGCATTACCCACATTGGATCAGAGTGACCAAAATCCATATTAACTACTACAGAAATTTGGGGTAATTGATATTCTTCAAGTACTTCTAAAATAGCTTTTCCATAGTCTTTAAATTGGGGGGGCTAAAATATGTTGACCACCTGGCTTACTAAATAAAATACCTCCAATTTTAGCAAGTATTCCTTGAGCAGCTAAATTTCTTAAGAAACGTTTTAAAAATAATGGTGGGACGCCTTCTTCAGAAGTTTCTAAGAACAGAATACAATCATCCCAAATCTCTAATGAAGGCCAAATTTCGGTGGCATTAATAAACTGTAGTACTTCAACACAACCACCTAATAAACGCCCTTGAACAATTTTATCAGTGCATCCTATAAATTCCCATTTCATTTCGGGTTCAAGTTTTCTTTGGATAATTTGATTAGAAGGTTTTTGCCAATCTAAATATTCTTTGGTCCATCCTTCTCTTGGTCTAGGAATAGACCCTATTTTATCCGCTGAAAAAAAGCTCTGTTTTATCGCACTGATTGTGTACTCATGCATTGCTACATTTTCTGCAAAACCTGTCATTACCGAAGTACCATAGAAGCTTGCTATGCCAGCTTTTAAACACATAAAATGCAAAACAGTACTGTCAGAGTAACCTAAAACTATTTTGGGGTTTTTACGAATGATTTCAAAGTCAATGTAAGGTAATAACCTTATGGCATCCTCTCCCCCAATCGTCGAGAAAATTCCCTTAATTGAGGGGTCTAAGAAAGCTTGCATTAAATCTTCAGCTCGGGCTTTAGGGTTTCTATAAACCCAATCAGGATCTTTTAATGCGTGTGGCATTTCAACAACTTCTAATCCGAAAACAGATTCGAGTCGCTGTTTACCTGCTTCATAACGATAAGGAAAGGTACCAGGACCACCCCATGACGCACTGATTACTGCAATTTTATCTCTAGGGCTAAGTTTTTTAGGACGGATTAGTTGTTGCATGGCTTATCCTTGAGAAGTTAATAATCTTTTAATTAGTCAGGATTATTAGGTTGTTTTAAATAAGTACTATTCGTAATATTTGCACAATAAATTTCTAAAAGTTCATCTCGATTTTTTTCTAATAACTCTTGGTAACTTGGATGAGCTTTTAAATGTTCAAGAAGCTTTTCTTTTGTGATTTGACTAAAACCTTGCATAAAGAAATCATACATTTCGAGAGGCGTATTTAGCATTTTACCTTGCCTTCTATAAACACCAAAAAAAGTATCAGGGCTTTGTTTGTAAGCCTTGAGCTCCTCTTTTGTCAAAGGAAATTCTATTAATTGGCATAGCCCTTTAGAATTTTTACATAAGCCCCATGCTTTCTGATTTTGTATGTCTACTGTAGCCTGTTGTAATTCTACTAACTGTTCGGTACCTGATAAATTAACCAAATATTTTTGGCCAATTAATAATCGGTTCTTGGGTTTTGAAAATGCAAATTCAGGCAGCTCACCGTCAAAAGTAACAGGTATATTTGTATGTGTTTTAATTGAATCCCATAAATCATGTATAGGTTGATGCTGCTTTCTTGCTTGAATTGCTTCACGCAAAGTAACCTCTCTTTTTCCAAAATTAGGAATGTTAAATCCTTCTGCAAGGTATAAAATTTTTTGATTAGTATCCTCTAGATCGTAATGGTATGGATGATTGGTTATAAATACGTAGGCTGGCGGTGCAATACTTCCGTTAATAAGATCCTGCTCGTGTTTTTTCAGTAATCTAATTAAAGAATCTTCGCTATGTTTTTCAATCTCTGATATAGGCAAACTTAAATCGATAAATATAATTCTTTCATGCAATGCTTTTTTTTTCTAATGCTTTATGTAAAGGGGTTCCAATCCTAAGATTAAAATTATTTGAGGCATCTGGGCAAAATAGACTTTTACGATGGCGTAGTTTGGCTTCTACAGAATATTTTTTACCAGTTTTTTTATGAGTTGCTGTAAACTCACAATGAGAGGTGGATTTATCTGATTCATCTTCAAATTCCAATATAAAACCAGCTTTAATAAAAATAGCAGCAACGTATGTCTCATAATAAGCCCCTGGAAATTGTTTAGGGTCTCTTAAGCGATTAATTAAGGATTGCTGAAGCGCTACATTATGAGCTATAAGATATAAATTATAAGATAACCACGTATACGCAGCAGCTGCTCCTGTGAAGGGTGCGGAATTAACTTGCCCTGGTTTTTTTATAAAGGTTTTCTGATAATTACATACAAGCTTATAAAGCTGGATGAGTGGGTGTCTCTTTTCTTCTGGTTTTTTTAATTCTGCATTGCCCCATTCTTTTCCCATGCAGCTTTGTATATAATGAAATAAAAAATCATGAAAAGTTAGCCATTTACCACGATAAATTTGGTTGGCTACAGCAACAACTCTATCTTCTTTATATTCACTTGCAATAATTGGCTTACCATAGCCTTGCTGAATTTTTTTTTGAATATTTAAGGCTTCTTGTCGCTCAAGATTGTTTTTAGCTATATTTGAGAGGGGAATTTTGGAACTTGTTAAGTCGCCATGACAATATTTATACTTTTTACCACTATGGCATGGGCAATCATTATTTCGGCCTATTTTTCCTCTTTTTCTTTGAGACATTAACATAACATCCGTGTATGTTTTGCAATCTAGATAGTCTCACTTTTCTACATTGCTTCTACATGGAAAAATCTAATTTTATCTAGATTATCGTAACTACTTGATTTAATTGGCTCCCCGGACAAGACTCGAACTTGTGACCTAATGATTAACAGTCATCCGCTCTACCGACTGAGCTACCGGGGAATGTGGCCGAATCTTAAAACGATTCTGGATGTTGGTCAAGTAGATTTTTGAATATTTTTTTTGATCTTTTTATTTTTGATTGGTTGTTTGGCAATAAGGATGATAATTAACTGATGTGGGGTG
The DNA here is from genome assembly GCA_964618245.1 of uncultured Legionella sp. Taxonomy (GTDB): domain Bacteria; phylum Pseudomonadota; class Gammaproteobacteria; order Legionellales; family Legionellaceae; genus Legionella. Next base: position 5,097 of record CAZTYT010000159.1, read on the forward strand.
GATTTTCCGGACTAATAAATTAGTCCGGAACAGAGGGGTTAACGACAGAATTTTTCCAGTCGGTCTAATGCGTCTTTTAAAATTTCCATGCTGGCGCATTGGCTATGCAGCAGGCCCGTTGCCGTTAATGAATGCCATGAAAAC
>CAZTYT010000160.1:0-5224 GCA_964618245.1 uncultured Legionella sp.
CTGCTTTTATGTATTCATAAAAATCAGGAATACCTGATGCGGCACGTGTTTGAATAGGTCCTGGGGAAATTGCGTTGACTCTGATATTACTGGAACCTAATTCATAAGCCAGATATCTTACTGAGGCTTCTAATGCCGCTTTGACCACGCCCATTAAATTGTAATTCAACACAACTTTTTGACTGCCATAATAACTCATGGTCAAGATGCTACCGCCGTTTTTCATCAACGGAGCAGCGTATTTCGATAATCGAATTAAGGAGTGACAAGATATCTCCATCGCTTTCAAAAATCCTTCTTTTGTACAGTTAACCAGTTTATCACCTAGGTCAGTTTTCGGGGCAAAAGCCATAGAGTGCAACATGAAATCCAGTTTTCCCCATTTTTTTTCAATCGTATCAAATAAGGTAATAATCTCTTCTTCCTGCTGTACATCACAAGGTAGAATAATAGGAGATTTTAATTGCAGGGCTAAAGGACGAACGTAAGATTCTGCTTTAGCGTTAAGGTAGGTTATTGCTAATTCTGCATGAGCGAGGCGAAATTGCTCTGCGCATCCATAGGCGATGCTGTGCTCATTTGCTATTCCGGTTACTAATCCATGTTTATTTTTCAGATCGATTATCATATTAATATCCTTAGATTAATTACAACTATTTTTTATCAGGGACACGCTTTTGCGGGGGCAATAATCCGAGACGCAAGAAGTTTCAGAAATTGGATTTTCTTTTTTTCTTCTATTTGATTAGGCCCATATTGAGCTAGCCTTTTTTGTGACTCATCATGACTTAAGCCATTCCTGGAGGTTTCTAATTTTTTCTCTACTTCTGGCAGGGGGAGAAATTGTAAATCATCTTGCGTATCAAGTTTAGCTCTCAGTAGTGACATAGATGTGGGGCCGATATGGTGTTTCATAATGAGAGCTCTCCTTATTTGCTAGCCCATGCTTGAAACTTATCAATGAGGATTATCCTTTGGTGTATCTGTTCTTCCATTAATAATATAAGGACAAACCTGAATTTTGCATAGCTTTTTACCTGCAAACACGCTTACAGCAATATATATGCCCACTCCAGCGATCAACTTTACAATTCTTGCGACAATTTCCTTCATATCTCCAGCCTGTCCAGAAAGGCCGTGGTGGTGAGGGACGGTATATTATGGGCCCATTCGTATAATCAGGTAAGCGATAGGGTATACATGAGAGTCAAAGAATACCTGGGTTAGCAATAGCACAATACAGAGTATTAAAAAGTATGAATAAGGAAATCAAAAGTACAAATATAATTTTTTGATTTCGTGCCATAAATAATATCCTATTTTTTATTATTGCATTTGAAATTATAGACATATAAGCACTAATAGCTCAAATAAGTATAATCTAAGATGTTTTCTTATTATTGCTATTTATCAAAATAAAGAAGATTTCCAGCTTCTAGCCATGAAGGAATAGCACAGGAGACTCAAACTGTTAACACTCTAATGAAGAGTCCAACTTTTCTTCAGCCTGTTGATTGGAAACGTCAATTGCTTTAAAAAATTCGTTTGGTGCTTTAAGAGGGGTGAATGGTTTTACGCGTTGAGTATGTTGATGGGAAACGGCAATGGCTTTAACGGATTCTTTTGGTGCTTCTTCATGAGAGAGGAATGGGCCTAGGCATTTAGTATAATGACCCGCAGATAAATAAAAAGGACACATTTCAATTACTTTGTCTAACTCATGAAGTTGTGCATGATCAGTGAATAGACGAGCAATTATTTCACAGGATTTCTGGTGAAGGGTTAAATAATAAGGTGCTAAAGTTTTGGTATTTACTAAACGTGAAAACTGTTGGGGACTTTCAAACGTTTTTGCAATAATGATACAACTTTTTTCAGGAATACTAAGATATTGAGCGGTTAAAGAGCAAGTTTGTGTTAACTCAATAAATTTGTCAGGATTGGAAAATAAGTTTGCAACTATCTCGGTAGATTTTTCGTTCAAAGCCAATGCCGCAGATGCTGAACGTAAACCTTCTGAGTTTCGGGCCAAGGTAATGAATTCATCTGCTGTATTATATAAACGAGCGATTTGTTCACATACGCTGGCTTCTTCTAAGAGACAGGATACTGGGCCACCCATAGGGGCTAGTTGATTGAACTCCTGAGGCGTTTTAAATAATCTCACAATGTGAGTAGCACTGTTCATAGCCATATACTGTGAGGACCAACTCGAACCCTCAGCAAGTTCAATAAACTTCTTCGCTGAAGAAAAAAGAAAAGTTATTCTTTCACAGGTTTTACTATTTCGTATTAACCACACCGCACCATCGCTTGAAATTTTATTTAAGGCAATAAATTGCGAAGCATCAGTAAATAATTTAACACTAGTTATCAGATAAGGAGTAAATTCAGAATTTTTTTCCATCAGCTCATACAAATATTTGGTAACAAGGTGAGGAAATGCTCCTGGAGTCAGAGTAGGTAAGGATAAGAGGTATTTAATATGCATGGTTTTTTTTAAAAGAGCGGCAATTTCAAGTGGTGTAAATTCAGCGTGAGGAATGCTCAGCCCTGTATATGAGGGAGCTAAAAATTGCTGCATTTGTTTTAATTTTTTTTTACTCGTTGCCTGGAAAAAATTTACCAGCTCGGGATATTGTTCTAGCTCCTGAGATGAAATGATCATAAGCTCGCCAATCTTTGTTTTCAATGATCGTCATTTTATAGAGCCGATTTATTTTTGACTATCTTTATTTGCGTTAAAATAGCGAAGAATAAGACTTGTGTGGGGGTGTTTCGACCCCACAAGGTATTATCTAAAATGATGAGTTATCCTTTCTTGCACTTTTTCTCTGACATCAGCAACTGTACCAGAAACACTCAGTGGTTGAGGGGTAATTGGCAGGATTTTATTAAATAATCGTTTAGCTGAATCCATTGCTTTCGTATTATTCGATGCAGTAAATTTATTACTACCTAATCGGTGTTTTGTAATATGCCGTAATTCGCCCATAACTTGACGCGCAAAGTTAAAATCCTGTTTGTCTTGTTCGCTGGCTTGTTCAATTTTATTTTTTAAAGCATACAAAGTGCGCGGGTTAGCTAGTTGCTTTGGTGTCATGCCTTTTGGAGAACCTAATGATTTTTTAATCGCAAGTTTTTCTTTTTCGTCTGCAGCATTAGCTCTATTTTCTAGCATAGCAATGGCTTCATTTACTAATGTGGCAACATTACTGATGATTTGTGGAATTGGTGGGATTTGTAAGATTTCTCGATCATAAGTTGCCAATACATCTGCAAGATCTTTGGATTGTAATCGATCTTCTGCTTTTTGTTTGGTCATTTTCTTAAGTAGTTCAGCAAGTTTTTTTTGTTGTTTTTTATTTAATTGAGGGCAGGCTTTGGCCAAGTCTTTTTCTAGGGTTAGTGTAGGAACAAGCCTCTTTATATTCAGTTCTTTTCCATTGAACTGAAGTTCTTGTTCTGTGCCTAAATTGAGCCCTTCCAAGGCACTAATGCCTGTGGAGTAAATATCATCAGATTGGTTGGAAATACCCGAAAAAGCTTCAATGGGAGCATAATAGGGTGTTCCCTTAAAACGGTCTGTTTGTACTGGTTGGATGTTGTTTGTTTCTTGAGTTTCTGACAATCCGTAATCCACTACTTTGACGACGAGATCTTTACTGATTATAAAATTATCAGGTTTAATGTCATGGTGGATGATGCCTGCTTGGTGTAAGCGATGCACTTCTTCAAGCATTCCGCGGAAGATGATGAGAAATTCTTGTGAAGTAAAATGGCCATCTTTGATAAAATTGCCGCCGTTTTTTCCCGAGTAGTACTCGCTGACTAGATACGATTTTTGGGAATTTGGATTTTTGGTACTTGGTTTAAAGAAAAGATTTTTTGCATAGCCCACTCGTTTTCCAATAGCAGCCTCTACTTCTATTTGATGGTTAGGAGTTGTCGTGTCAGTTTTTTGTATCTTGATAGCTTCTGAAAACCCAGTTTGCTTGTTTTTCGCTTTAATAACCTTTCCCCAGGCTCCGCGGCCTAAAGTTCTGATTTTGTCATAGGACAGCTCTTGCCCCAGTTCATCGGTGAAGGTGTATTGTTTGTGTGTGGGGGTTTTTTTTGAGGAAGGATTGGCCATTGAAAGCACCTTTTTTGTATGTATTAAAATATTAAAAGATGATACTAGAAAAACCTTAATGTTTCCTTAAGCAATTATGAGTTAGATAAAGTCGTAACTATAAGAAAGAGTCTTTATAAGTGGTGCTTGGAATGTTTGGATCCTATGATATTTTGGTTCGAAGCTTGATGCTTTTGATGATTTAGGTAATCACCTAAACCTGCATGATGAGTCAAATCTTTAAGTTTTTTAGGAATCGCTGAAAACTGACATCTAAATTTTAAAAAGAGGAGATTATTAAATTCTATATAATAGACAGGATAAGATTTCCCCCTCCAATCAAGAAAAGCCCCTACAGTATTCACGTCTACCACTTTTAAAAAAGCGCAACTATTTAACTTTGCATATGTTTTAGATTAGTTTTACCGTATAAACAGTAGCATTAAAAACGACTTAATGGTAAAATTTAATACAATTTGTTTTTTTGTGAGTTCTCATGTTTATTGAAGTTTATAGAATAGCAATAGAATCAAGTAACTTAGAAGAATTAAAAAGAAAGTTAGAAAAGTTTCATATTGATGCAGTAACTATAAAAGATGGTTTACTAATTACCACTGGAGCACAATTAGCTATAGAAGGAAAAAATGATAAAGTAGAATGGATGCGACAGATTGGCGCAAACATTAATGATATTGCTCATGGCTACGCCCGAGCAGGTAATCATGAGAAAGTAGAGGCTTACCGCGAACAACACGGTGCAAAAATTGATGATATTGCTCATGGCTACGCGCTGGCAGGCAATCATGAAAAAGTAGAGGCTTACCGCGAACAACACGGTGCGAACGTTGATGATATTGCTCATGGTTATGCGCTGGCAGGTAATCATGAGAAAGTAGAGTTTTACCGCAAACAATACGGTGCGAACGTTGATGATATTGCTCATGGTTATGCGTTGGCAGGTAATCATAAGAAAGTAGAAGTCTATCGCAAACAATACGGTGCGAACGTTGATGATATTGCTCATGGCTATGCACTGGCAGGTAATCATGAAAAAGTAGAGTTTTACCGCGAACAATACGGTGCAGGCGTTGATGATATTGCTTATGGCTA
>CAZTYT010000161.1:0-5223 GCA_964618245.1 uncultured Legionella sp.
GGTGAAATCATCTGTGTACGTAATGCTTTATTATCCTCTAAGTTTAAATCCTGGCTCAATAGAATTGGCCCTAATAGCGCCATACTCTCCCAAGCTTTTTGCCGGACCGAGCTATATTTTTCCGTTAAAAATTTAGTTAATTCGAAGAGGAGATCAGCTAAATATTCTTGGTTTAAAAGAGGCAATAAAGCTTGCAGTAGTGCTAATGCAGATTTTTTATTATGCCCATCTTTTACTTAATTTTAAATTTGGAAAATAATAATCTCGATATTCGTTGTGACGCCTTAACTTGTCTTACCAGCTTTGTTTCTTATTTGACGCAGGAAGAGTTTCAGCTATTTGCTGCCAAATTGACTGAGGCAATCAAATATCCACGTGTTGCAGTAATTACACCGTTACTAAATTGTCTAACGGCTTTTTCTCCAGGTCTTGAGCACGATTCATTAAAAGAAATGATGCAAAATATAACCAGTTTGCATTCGATAGAAGAAGTAGAGTTTATGGTTCTTTTAATGGCTCTCACTGGAAGCTTTGAGATAAATCTGAGAGTTAGTGCAAAAACGTCATTGGAAGAATATTTTATTCACACTCTAAGCAGCTTGAGTATTAAAAATAATTACTTGAGTTGTACCCTTATGTAATAATGCCCAATGGGTAGTTTTCTGATTAAAAGGATAGTGATTTATGTATGGAAAAATATCTCAACCTGGCTTTTTTGCCCAATTGCCTGCTAATGATGTATTAAAAAGTTACCTCGAACGCCCCTCCCAGCAGCTTTTTAAGATGGGTGTTTTGCATTCTGGCACTAACCAGGAAAGGATGTTGGCGGAGTTAGCTTTATTTTCTAAAGCAGATAATCAATCGAAGCAATATCAAGCGATCTTATTAAGTGTAATGGCTAATTTTTCACGTCGCTTCAAAACTTATTCAGTCGAAAATAAAAAACAATTGCACTCGCTATTAATGGCTCTTTTAAAGAATCCCTCTGTGGAGACTGTGAGCAGATTACATCTTTTGCAAGTACTAAGCTGTATTGCTCGCCTTGGGATTCCAGTTGCCCCAACTTTGATTAACCAGTTAGAACAACGCTTAAATCAAAAGAAAAGATCATCCCGCATGGCTTTAATGAGCCTTGCGATTATTGCTCCCAAATTAACGCCAGAACAGGCAAATTTTTTTGCACCAATTTTGCAGCAAAAGTTAAATGATAAAGAGGAAAGTATTCGTAGCGCAGGGGCGATATGTTTGGCAACTTTAGTTCCTCGCTTAAATCAGGATATTCGTTTTTCCATTTTTTTAAAGTTAACTGCATTGTTAAATGATGAGTATACATCGGTTCAGGAGGCCGCTCGTTATTGCATTATTGCTTTTTTGCCATGGTTAAATGAAGCACAACAAGAGGTGATTCTACAATCGGTCAAGAGGTGGTTAAATGAAAAAGATCGTACTTCACGTTGTGTGGGCCTCCAACTTGGCACGATTCTTTCTTCTTGGGTTGATGCAGAGCAAGCACAACAATTTTTTCTAGCGGCAACGTTGCGCTTAAATGATGAGTTTTGGGGGGTACGTTATACTGCTCTGGAAAGTCTGATTATTTGCGCTTCGCAGTTAAGGACAAAAGAACTTACCGAGATAGTTGGTTTTATTGGTATGCTTTTTGATACCAAAGAACCGATAACAGATAAAGTAGCGCGAGAGCTTTTGCCAATTTTAGTTCCTGCTTTAAGTAACATACAACTTGCCTCTTTAATGCTTAAAATTACTGAAAATCTGGATGCTTTAGATGAGTGGACTCGTGATGGGTTACTTCAGTTGTTTACCGATTGGGCTTCGCGATTAGAGCAAGATGAAATTAATAGGCTAAAAAGAAAATTAATTAAAATGAGCCAAACGACGCAGCCTTCTATTGCTGGTCAAGCTTTGGCAAGTTTAATTGCAATTACTCCTGCTTCCGATAGCGAGATGCAAAAAGACTTGATTAATAAGGCAGCCAATTTGTTGGCACTCAAAGATGAAAATGTTAGTAGACTTGCCTTGCAATCTTTAGGGCAATTGGCCTCCCAATTAAATAAAGATTTACTGGCCGAGTTGAGTGAGGTCGTAAGTAAAAATTTAAAACATGAACGTCATTCTGTACAAGCGCAAGCATTAACCTGCTTTCAGGTTTTTGCATTGCAACTTGATGAAGCATTATTAAATCAGCTGGTTACAGATTTGCTGGTAATGTTAAATGAAAAAAAACAGCATTGGGATGTACGACGAAAAGCACTCGAACTTGTTGCCCTGATAGTACCTAAATTAAATGAAAAACAACAAAGCCTGATTCAGCCTATCGTGGAAGAAGCATTGGGGCATTGGGGCACTGAAATTCGTTACGCAGCACGAAGTTGTGAAGCAGCTTTACTGACAGATTTAGATGAAAAACAGTTGCAAAAAGCGATGGCTCAAGATGAGTTCCATTCATTGTTTTTATTTTTCCCTTATTTTAATGAAGAGCGTTTAAGCATGGTTACCAATTGGCTTTGCGAACAACTGGCTACAGACATATCCTGGCGAAAGAAGATTGCACTTTTAGAAGGGATGGCCTATTTGCTACCGAAACTTAATAAAACAATGCTAAACAAAATCGCCGAGAAAATTGGTGAACGGTTTTATGATGAAAGTGAATCTGTTCGCGTGAACGCCGCAAAGTTCTTCGCTCTTGGTGTTGATAAGCTCGATGACCAATCACTTAAGATGCTTGGAAAAGGTATCATGCATCTTTTAAATGATCCCAATATGGGGGTGCGTGAAGAAGCATTAGAGGTTGCAAGTTTATTAATTGCAGAAAACAAAAACGAATGTTTAATTCCAGAAAGTAAGACTTCCAATTTTTCTGTAGAATTACAAGTGATCAAAGCAATAAGCAGTGTCTGTTTACAAAAAAACATTTTACAAGTGGATGAGCCTTTGGACTGCAGCCCACAATTACAGTAAACCTTATCAGATTATGCTAAATGGATATGTTATGATATGGCTTTTAAATCACCTTGTACGCAATAATGAAGTATCTATTTTTTCTTTTTAGTTTATTCCTAAGCTTAGAGGTTCTGGCTCAAGCCCGTTTTATTCCGGCAGAGCCTTTAAGTACCCCAGCCTATAATATTAACGGCCCAGCCTTATGTGCTACCGCGAAAGAAACCCTCAATTATTTAAATAAAGGGGTAGCTTATGATCCTCAGGTTATCCATGCAGGAAAAGTATTAAAAATTCCTTTGGCGAGAGTAAAGGCTACTTTAGTATTTATTTGCCAGCATCAGCATGAACTGAATAATCCTGCTTTTGTTAAAAAACATTTTGAATTTATACGTTGGTACCCCGATTTGCAGCAAGCTAAACCATTTCGCGCTAGTAAATCATTAATTGCAAGGATACCAAAAGATAAAATTCTGATGACTAAATACTACGTGCATCGTGCAAAAGCCTCCACGAAATTAACACCAACCTATCCTTTTGCACTCTACGCGCTACCGAAGGATGAGGAATCTTTGACTTTGGAGCAAGCTGATGCACGTCCTGATTTAACCCGCTTTCATTACGGTAAACAAGCAATTTTGCATGGCGCACTGGCAAATAAACAGGTACCAATTTTGGCTTATTTAAATCGGCAGGATTTAGAGGCAGCTTTGTTACAAGGTACCTTGGTTGCTGATTTTGGTACAACCAGGAAAACATTTAATGTTCACCGCTGCAATAACATTCCTTATGCTAAAACAAAAAATCCTTATCAACAGGAACGTTATTGGTATTTTAAACAAGTCGATGGCATTAAAGGTTATGGGAAAGATGCAGAGCATAAAATTACAGTCAATAGTGAGGTCACTTTTGCAGCGGATCTTGCACATTTTGGTTTAGGAAAGGTACTCTTAATCCAATATCCTAATCAACAAGGAACATACGTGACCAAAGCCGGTGTTTTTGCAGATACCGGTGGCGCTTTTGCTGATAACTCCTATCAAGTTGATTTTCTAACCGGAAGTTACGCGGGTGAAAAAGCTTTTTATCAAGCTAATCGTCATTTACCTAATTACGTGACTGCCTATTTCATGGTATTAAAAAATAAATGAAAAATTTGGCCTATGTTTTATTATTTACATGTTCCTTGGTTCATGCTTTTTCTTGTGATGAGTCACAAGTGATTCATCAGAAACCTATTCAACTCGGCAAGGAGCGGAGCACCTTAATACGCCAATATCAACAGGCTCATTATGGGATTGATTCCAAATTTATCGAGCCGCGGATGATTGTTTTGCATTGGACCTGTATTCCCACTTTTGCTGCTACTTTTCGTGTCTTTAATCCAGCTACGTTTCCTCCTGGTTCGCCGCGTTTAAAAGATTTGCCAGGAGGCTTAAATGTGGCGAGTCATTTTGTGATCGATCGCGATGGCACCATTTACCAGCTGATGCCAGAAACCTGGATGGCAAGGCATGTGATTGGTTTAAATCACTATGCCATTGGTATTGAAAATATTGGCGGCATTGATGGCAAGGATGATTTAACTGAGGCACAGGCCAAAGCCAATGCCTTTTTGGTTTGTCATTTAAAAAAGAAGTATCCGCAAATAAACTATGTCATTGGTCATAACGATTATTTAAATTTCAAACATACCCCTTTATGGTTGGAGCGTGATCCAGATTACCAAACTGATAAAACAGATCCTGGGCCTGATTTTTTAGATAAAGTTCACCATTTAGTAGGGGAGTTTAAAACACCAACATATTGGCATAACCCGACAGAATGAGAGTACTTCAAATACCGGGTCAAGGAAATGATTCTATTTGATTACATTTGAGGCACAAAACTTACTTCTTCCTTACGTGCCTCGGTTCGTTTGGCCAGAATAATATGTTTTAATTCTTTTCTTGCTTTATCAACCTCGCCTTCCGGATTAATAATTATATAATCAAAAACCTTATTTAGATCGGGCGATTGCAATAATTGCTTACCCTTTGCTAAACGATTATCTAAATCTTTTTCTCCTCTTGCTTTTAATTGCGTTTCTAATTGTTCGGGTTTAGCTGGACCGATAAAAATCGCCACGGAGTTAGGTATTTTTTGGCGCAGCTCGCAAGCTGCATCTTTATCCACATCAATAATTAAATCTTGGCCTTTAGCGAGAGGCTCACAGATTGATTCAGTTTTCGGACCATAGAGGTTATCATGAATGAGTCGATAAAGAAT
>CAZTYT010000162.1:0-5219 GCA_964618245.1 uncultured Legionella sp.
TAAGGGCAAATATGATTTTCCATTACCATACGATATAAAACTGCTTTTTTAACTGTATTATTCATTTCTATCCTCAACGATATAATGGTCTATATATAGTAATATAGAGTACGTACCATAGTACGGAGTCAAGTAATGAATAATATAACAATTGGTGAATTTGCTAAGTTATGTGGAGTTGGAATTGAAACCATACGCTACTATCAACGCAAGGGACTACTTCATATTCCTGTACTTAACAATGAATTTGGAGTCAGAAAAGTAAGGCGTTATGGTGTAAATGATATAAGTCGTTTAAATTTTATTCTTTTAGCTAAAAATGCTGGCTTTACTCTAAAAGAAATAAAAGAATTATTAGAGTTTGATGCAAAAAATGATCGAGCTCGTGTAAGAGACATGGCTGAAAGGCGTATTGAAAAGCTTAAGTTAAAAATTAATGAGTTAACAGAAGCTTGCAATACCCTGTCACTCTTAGTAGAAAAATGTAGAGATACCCGATCTTTGCCTTGCCCTATTCTTATGACCTTTAATGAAAAAAATGATAAATAAAGGATCATGAATAGTGCTTACTATTTACTGTTTGAGGTCCCCTAAAGTTCAATCACTCCAACAGCTCTGTTCAAAATTTATTTTTATTAAATATATAAAATAATAGAATATTTATGATATTTTGGTTTAAAGCAAGGAATTAGCAGATCTGCATTGTGAAAATCACAGGGAGTATAATTGATGCAAGGAAAATATTATTTGGCTGGTATACTGTCTTTATTGTGTTGTGAAATAAGCTATTCTATACAATTAAATGACGGTGACTCATTAAATAGAATTCATTTGAATCAGGTCTTCTCCTCTGTGAGCATAGGGGCTGAGTGGATATCTACTGGTGGTTCTCAAACGCTGATTCTGCTACCCCCTATTCCTAATGATTACCTAAGTCAGAATACTTTCAAGCCAGCGGGCAGTTTGAGCATGGGTATAGGTGTTGAGCACCACTCATTGCAAACTGTATTTTGGCAGCTAGGGATTGCTGGTTATTTTGATTCAGCAATAACAAAGAAGGGTTATGTAGAGCAATTTAGTTTACCTGAGTTTACAAATTTTACTTATAATTACCAAGTTCAATCTTACCGAGCCGTTGCTACAGGAAAAGTTCTCAGTACTCTTCATTCAATATTTCATCCTTTTATTTCTGGAGAGCTTGGAGCTGCGTTTAATCGTGCCATTAATTATTACGAGATGCCTCTAACTGAAGAGGCAATACCGATGGCTCCTTTTCGTGATCATAGTCAAACATCATTTGCCTGGGGTGTTGGAACTGGAGTGGAAGTTGATGTTAATCCTCATTTACGGTTAGGTGCTGCATATCAGTTCAATGACATAGGAAAGGCAAAACTAGGACAAAGTCCTGTGCAAGCCACTCATCAAACATTAAGTATTCCAAATCTATACAGCCATCAATTGCGTATACAACTGACTGCTTTTATTTAAGGACAACGACTTATGAGCAAGAAATTTCAACTTATAGTTTTAGGTCTATTATGCTTAATTACCTGTGGGGTTTTTGCAGCAAAACCTGTCTTTCTAATTAAGCCCATACAAAAGGCCCCACGAGTTATTTATGCAGGACAAACAGCGACGGCACTCTATCAGGTAACCAATAATACACCTTATTCATTGAACAATAGCAGTGTTTTTGATCTTCCTTTGGGAGTTACACATACATACGGTTCTTGCCCTAAAGTATTTTCTCTGTTTCCTGGAGCAAGTTGTACAGTTGGTTTGCAAATCGTGGCTAATGAATTACAACATAGCGTATTCGGTGGTCCAGTAATCTGTAATAGCCTGCAGCATCCCATGTATTGCTCGAGACCCCCATCAGGAGACAGTCTTTATATTATAAAAAATAATAATCCAGCCCCTTCTTTTACTATTGGTGGCAGTATTACGGGGTTAAACACCAATGGCTTGATATTGCAAAATAATGGAAGTGATAATTTGACCGTGCCTGCTAATGCAACGTCCTTTCGCTTTACTACACCTGTTGCCTTAGGTGGAAGTTATCATGTTACTATTTTGCAACAACCGACGGGTTTAACTTGCAGTGTGAGCAATGGCAATGGAACAAATATAACAAGTAATGTATCTAATATCACTGTTACGTGTAGTACTATTGCTTACACAATTGGTGGGACGATTACTGGTTTAACCACCTCAGGGTTAATATTGCAAAATAATGGTGCAGATAACCTCTCAGTAGCTGCTAATGCCACTACTTTTCAATTTTCAACACCTGTAGCTCAAGGTGGAAGTTATAATGCAACCATATTACAACAGCCTACTCATATGATTTGCGCTATAAATAACGCCTCTGGCAGCAACGTAATGAGCAATATTACTAACATTAGCGTACCTTGTAATGTGCCTGCCTACGTGGCTAATTCGGGAAGTAGTAGTCTTTCAATCATTGATACACTGACAAATACCCTAATAACAACAATTCCATTAACAGGCGGCTTTCCTTATGGCGTTACGCTTAGTCCTAATGGCAATTTACTTTATATAACCAGCATAGCGGACGGTACTGTTTCTGTATTTAATACCAGTACTAATGCATTAATCACCGCGATCCTGGTGGGGGCTACGCCTAACGGGCTTGCAACCACACCTGATGGAAGTTTGCTTTACGTGGCAAATTTTGGCAGTAACACTGTTTCGGCAATCAATACTGCTACTAATACTGTAATCGCCACCGTACCGGTTGGAACAGGGCCTAATACCGTGGCGATTAATCCTGCAGGAAATGCAGCGTATATAACTAACTCTGCTGACACTACTGTTTCCGTAATTGATACAAGCACTAATATTGTAACAGCGACCATTCCAGTTGGTCTTGCGCCTAATGGAATAGCTATTAATCCCTCAGGAAGTGAAGCGTTTGCCGCAAATAGTATTAGCAATACTGTCTCGGTAATTGACACAGCCACTAATACTGTAGTTGCGACTATTCCAGTAGGTAATGGACCAGCAGGAGTTGCCGTTGCGCCTGATGGTAGTAAAGCCTATGTTGCTAACGGTAGCTTTAGTAGTAATAGTGTCTCAGTGATTGACACCACTACTAATATGGTAGTCGCTACAATTCCTGTAGGTTTTTCCCCTGCAGCCGTTGCTGTTAACGCGAGTGGCAGTGAGGTTTATGTAACAAATGGCGCGAGTAATGATGTATCGGTAATTGATACGAGTACTAATACAGTGATTGCAACAATTAGCGTAGGAACTCAACCCGCAGGCGTTGTAATAAGATAAGATATCATTCTCTTACACCCAATAGCATGGAATTACTGTTGGATGTAAGAGAAAAAGTGCAAGAAAGGATAGCACATCAATTTAGGTAATATCTTATTGGGTTAAAAGCCCCAACTTTAGCCACGCAGTATCATCATATGGTGATGCTGCGTGTAAATTTTTTAAATACTATCTAACAAGATCCCCTGACTTCCCTTCTTTGAAAGATGAATCTTTCTATAAAAGTGTCTGGTGAGTACACTGAATTAAAAAAACCAATTTATTAATATACTTACTTTCTTTTGGAAACTATTGTATTAACATCATTTTTTATTAGAAATTGTTTTGATAATATAAAAATACATTAGATATCCTGATATAAGTAAAATTAAAATAGGTATGTTTATCATTAGGAGTTTAGTGTCACTAGATACGTAACTTTACAATGCTCTGCGATATCTTAAAATGTTGTAAGTAGTTAAACTAGCTGTGTTGTTCGAGCAAGGCTTGGAATTACTGCCAACTACATGATAATTAAAAGGAGAGATTGTGTCCATGGAGTGTATATCATGGTAAAACATTAAAGGATTAGAGGACACAGATGAAAAAAGAAATGAATTCGATTGTTGAGACTTTAGATAAAGCGACTATTGCATCAATAGTCATGATAAGCGTCATCGTCAGTCTACTAACCTTGAGTATTCCTATTGCAGCGCAAACGTTGGTAAATCTGATTGCCTTCGGTAAATTGCTTCAACCTGTAGTAACCCTAAGCATTATGGTGCTCATGTTAATGATTGCGCTAGGAGCTTTAAATATATGGCAAATTATTATCATCGAAGTCATTCAACAAAAATTAATGGTTAAAATAAGCCTTAATCTAACTCGTCAATTTACCCATTTATCACTAGATAATTTCTCATCACATCATGGTCCTGAGCTAGTTAATCGCTTTTTCGAAGTGGTGACCATCAACAAGGCCCTATCAAGTCTTTTACTCTACGGTGTTAACTTAAGTCTACAGCTCTTTTTTGGTTTAATCCTGCTTCTTTTTTATCACCCACTATTTTTAGTATTTGATGGATTCATTGTATTAAGTATTATTTTGATTGTTTTTTTGCCTTATCGTAAAGGACTAGCAAGTGCCGAAAAAGAATGCACTGAAAAACATCAAATAGGTGCTTGGCTAGAAGAGCTGCTGACCAATCGCTTTTTATTCCGATTTAATCGTTATGAACACTACGCTATCCAGCAAACGGACAAGCGCTTGGTTTCCTTTTTAAAAGCAAGAAACATGCATTTTAAGCAACTCATCAAACATCAGATTGGTTTTTATCTTCTTTCGGCAATCGCTAGCAGCCTCTTACTCGGCTTAGGAGGTTATCTCGTAATCCATAACCAACTAAGTTTGGGACAGCTTGTTGCCGCCGAGATTGTGCTGGGCGGATTAATCTATGCATTTAAACGTTTTGGGGTGCTTTTGGAAAATTATTACGACTTAATAGCTTCCGAGCATAAAATTGACATGGTATTAAATCTCCCAAAGGAGTCTATCAACACGGAATTAAGCGAGCTGATTCTCCCCATAAAAAACATCACGCTCGTAACTCAAAATGAAGAAAATGCATCCATTACCCCTGAAAATCCTCTCGTTATTTGCATGAATGAAACACTACAACAGGAGCCACTTACGGATTTTATTTTAGGTTTTAAAAATAATAATATCCTCACCGTGTATATCAATGGGACACTCTGCCACGAAGAATACAGGCGCTCCCTGCGTGAGCACACTCTACTGCTTAGAAACAAAGAATGGTTTGCTGGGAGCATTTATGACAATCTACGGCTTAATCAACAATCTTTTTCGATACAGCAATTAAAAGAGCTTTTAAAATCTTTTGGGCTGATGGATAAAATTATGCGCCAACCTCATGGAT
>CAZTYT010000163.1:0-5215 GCA_964618245.1 uncultured Legionella sp.
GTGATCCTTTAGTTCACCCACAAACCGAAGATTACTGGGGTCATGTGAATTGTACCGGACCACGAGCTTGTTATGATGAAGGAAAACGCTGTTCAGAAACACTTTTTATGGATTATCACCGCCAACATCAAGTGGACATTCGCATTGCGCGCATCTTTAACACTTACGGTCCCCAAATGAATTTAAATGATGGCAGGGTTATTAGTAACTTTATTGTGCAAGCTCTGCAGAATCAGCCGATTACGATTTATGGTGATGGCGAGCAAAGTCGCTCATTTTGCTATGTCGACGACACGATTTCAGGACTCATGAAATTAATGGCAAAACCCAAGTGTCACGTTCCAGTGAACATTGGTAACCCGATTGAAAAAACCATGAAAGAAATTGCGCAAATTATTATTGCAGCGACTGGCAGTCATTCAACTATTAGCTTCCATCCTTTGCCAACCGATGACCCTAAACAACGCTGCCCCGATATTCGTCGCGCCAAAACAGAATTAAACTGGGAACCCGTAGTCGATCTAAAAGAAGGTTTACAAAAAACGATTGCCTACTTCCAAAAAAAAATTCAGCAATTAAACGTAGTTAGTGCTTAAGCTATGAGTTATACACTTTCAGTTATTATTCCTTGCTACAACGAAAAGAAGACCATTGGCCAGTTATTAGAGTCGGTCAGAAAAGCACCGATTGATGGCAAATTAGAAGTGATCGTGGTAAACGACGGCTCACAAGATGGTGTGGATGAGTTGTTAAATACCTCATTACGCCCCATGATTGATATCTTAATTCATCACCCCAAAAATGCTGGTAAAGGCGCAGCTATTCACACCGGCATTAAACACGCAACCGGTGATTACGTTATCATTCAAGATTCCGATTTAGAATATAACCCACAAGAGTACCCTAAACTACTTGGCCCGTTATTAAGCGGCAATGCCGATGTTGTCTATGGTAGCCGTTTTGCAGGTGGGGATTCACACCGTGTACTCTATTTTTGGCATTCCATGGGTAACCGCTTTTTAACTTTATTGAGCAACATGTTTACCAATCTGAATCTAACAGATATGGAAACTTGCTATAAAGTATTCAAACGACACCTCATTCAAAGTATTTCTTTGCAAGAACGTCGCTTTGGCTTCGAACCAGAAATTACTGCTCATTTGGCGCGCATTCCAGATATTCGCATCTATGAAGTGGGTATATCTTATTATGGCCGAACCTATAAAGAAGGTAAGAAAATTGGCTGGAAAGATGGGTTTAGAGCGATTTATTGCATTGTGAAATATGGGTTGTTTTATCGGATGTTTCAAAAAAACACACAAAAGACGTCGCTAGCACAAGAATCATAAAATTGTAGAGACCCTAGCAGCCTCAATTATTAACGGCAAGCATGTTAGATGCAAAAATATCACTGCTTTGCAATTCCTTTATGATTGTCTTCGTGTTCAGGGCTACTCCAATACTATTGAGATGGTATTCTCCGTTAAAAAAATATTTCTTATCATACATATGCTCATATGCATCTCCAACATATGGAATACCCTGTGCATTAGCAAAACTGCGGATCTCTTTAAAAAATTCTTGCCCTTTTTGTGTATGATATGACGGATTATCTATAACATGCATGGGAATCATCACAAGTTTTACCCCCTTTTGATTTGCCCATGCTTGAAAATCTGCAAGCGTCTTTTTAGTGCGCTTAGTGATACCAGGATAAATGATAGTATCCTGCCAAGCACGCAAACGCTCAATATCGAATGCTGTTCTTTGTTCAGGATCAATATTGATTTGATCGCCCCAAGGGCTCATATTTTCAATACAATATAACCCTTTGCAAGGATACCAAGTAGGCTTAATCTTATTTTTGATACCTGATAACAGTCGATTTAGTGGCAACCGAAAAATGACATTTACTTTCTCGAATAGCGGTAAAGCATTAAAATAAGCAGGATCTCTGCTGACAATATAATCCAGCAAGGTTGTTGTGTATTCATGAGGATCACCAAAAAGATAATACTCAATTGGAAGAATAACGATATCGCCCTTAGATAGAACAGATTTTGTTTGTTCAAGTATGTAGGGCAAACGCAATCCCACAGCCACGCCAAAGTTGATAACTGGCTTATTCAACGCTTCTTCAATTTTTTGAGAATTATATCCAAATAAAGAGCCTGAACCTGAAACAATCAATATTTTAGGAACACTAAATGAGGAAGCTCGATTTTTCTTTAAGTCATAAGCTTGCTCTATCCATTCAGAACTCATCGTTGGAGCTCCGAGTTGTAGATAAAATAAAGTTACCCAAATCGGGAAAAATAAAATTAAAAATAGACTGATACGTGTTAAATATTTCATATTAAAAATTAAAATAAAGAAATTCACTTTTAGGAGCATGAATAATAATCTTGGCTGCCACAAACAAGCCAAGAGCTGTTAGAAATGCGTATAAGGTATTGGGTTTCCAAGCACCCAATGATTTTAAGTTTCCGTTTAAGATAAATTGTGTACCATTAGGTAAACCAAAAGCCAACCCAAATCCAACGATAATCCATACCATACCCCAAAGATCACCAAACACCCCAACACCGCTTTCTGCAAAATATTTGGCGTGTTCTAAACCAAACATGCTTAACAAAGGCTGCAATCGTTGAGGGAAAATAACATCTGAGGGGGCTAGCATTGAACGCATGATTGTTAAAGCACTTGTTAAAGATTCCGCTCGAAACATAACCCAGGCAAATATAACAGCAAGTAACGTTAAGCCTTGGCAGAGTAATTGATAAAATTTACTCTTTGGCAAAAATGTTAAATCAGCAGTCATGTCACGCCAGGTATGATTAACTAGCAAATATACCCCATGCATAATCCCCCATATTATAAAAGTCATACCTGCCCCATGCCACAAACCACCTAAAAGCATGGTCAAGAATAAACTTAGATTCTTTCTAAATTTACCATGACGATTCCCACCAAAAGGCACATAGAGGTAATCTCTCAAAAATCTACCCAAAGTGATATGCCATCTACGCCAAAAATCTATAATGTTTTGTGCTTTATAGGGTGAGTTAAAGTTAATAGGAAGACGAATGCCAAACATAAGCGCAACACCAACAGCCATATCGGCGTAGCCACTAAAATCAAAATACAGTTGCAGGGTATAAGCTAAAGCGCCGCCCCATGCTTCAAAAAAACTTAAACTAGCAGTTGCTGAAGCACTAAAAATATTATTGGCGTAAACAGCAATACTATCGGCCAAAACAATTTTTTTAATTAAACCAATCGTAAAAAGGGTGATGCCTTGATTAAATTCATCAATTGGAAATCGCTTTTTATCTTCTTTCAAAAATTGCGGCATCATTTCTTGGTAATGTACAATTGGGCCAGCAATGAGCTGAGGAAAAAAAGTTACAAACAAACAATAAGCTAACGGGTTTACCGTGCGAATATTACCTCGGTAGACATCCATTAAAAAAGAAATTTGTTGAAATGTATAAAAAGAAATAGCAAGAGGCAAAATCACCTGTTTGATGGCAAAGTTTGTATCGAATACCCAGCCAACACATTCACTAAAAAATCCGGCATATTTATAAAAGCATAAAGCAGCCAAGTTTCCAACAATGCCAACAGATACCCAAAAGCCTTTGATCTTGGCAGTTTCTAAAATGGCTTTTCCAATCAGCAGATTAAATACCATCGAACCAATAATGAGGTAAAGATACTTGGGGTTCCACCATCCGTAGAAGAAAAGAGAAGCGAGTGCTAACCAGGCAAGTCCCCAAGATTTCTTTAGGGGGGCCAAGAAATAGTAAGCCAATAATGAAATGGGCAGGAACAAAAAAATAAAGATACTGGAGTTAAATAGCATCTGGATTATTCATTTTTATGAAATTTAGCGCCTAATCTATTTTATATTTTTATATTGTGCAATATATATTATTGAGTTTTAAACTTAAAAAATTGCCCTAAATTTAGAAAAGGCAGACGCCTACCTATAGTTTTAAGAATATTGTTCCGCAGGCAACTGTGCATATTGTGTTGATTTCTCGCACCCGAGATGCAGGAAATCCACTTCAGATCCGCCATTTACGTTTCGTGGGATCATAGCAATATCTTGATAATACTGTGTCACATTATCAAGATAGCCTATATTCAGATATTTTCTTAAATCAGGATGTTTTAAAGACATTCTTTGCAAGATTTTGGCATAAACGAGATCGCCACCATGTATCCCATCAATGAACTCACAGTCACTGGTTGCAAGTGTATCTACGTGATGAAAGTCAGAAAATTCAACACCTGCTGTTATCAGCTTTTTGCGCAAATCGTCAATAAATTGATACTGTTCTTGATACTCATCCATTTTATGCGCAACTTTTGGCGCAACGGGTGCAATAAATAAAAATACTTTAACTTGCTTTTTCTTCAATAAATCAAGTATTTCCATAAATTGATTGAAATGGATTGGATCAACTTCCTTGCCATATTCAAAGTGCGGACCATTACGTGTGATATCTGTCAACGAAAGTGCAAATTGATCATCAACATTCTTTTCTATGCCAGAAACCACTTTAGCATAGATATGTGATCCATCTTCTGCAAAACCATTGTTAAAGAAGATGCCATCAACACCAATATTTCGATCCTGATTGGCAATAAATGAGAAAAATGGATTCACTCTTTCAACATATTGTTTTAACGTGATTTTGTTCTTCCATAGCCACTTATATGGCAATAAATAACTGCGAAGCGAGATAGCATGACTTAATTTTCGGGGCGGTATAACCTCGGTGGAAGGTTCCACTGCATTCGCATTAAACCACCAATAATCTAAACCAATAATGATGGCTTCAGGGACATCATCATTTAATGTCTCCCTAAGAAAACTTAACCCCTGATTAACCGAGCTCATTGAGCCACCAGCATTAATCATTTTTTTGGCAAAGAATGATTTCTTAAATTGCATGACTCTAGAAGAACCAAGCATTAAAATCTGCGGCTTAGCTTCTTGAAATAAGGCCTTTTTATAATAGTAGCCTTGATTACGCGTAGCTAACCCTACAACACAGCTGCTTTCTTGAGCTAATTGCTTCTTCGCAATTTTTTCAATCGGTGTTAATTCACCGCAATTAAAAAGAAAAAGCCAATTACTAAAAATGGGTAGCGCCATTAAACAAATAAATATAATTAATTTTTTTAAATAATTGTTATACATAAT
>CAZTYT010000164.1:0-5129 GCA_964618245.1 uncultured Legionella sp.
CAGTGCCAAAGAGATAGGTTTGGCAATAAGCCCCACCACCTCAAGTAACAGGTTAAAAGGTATAAATCCAGGATGATTAAAAGGTTGTAAAGTTAATTCTTTAATAAAGGTTTTAGCCCCTTTAATTTTAATACTGTAGAAAATAATTAAAATAAATACCGTAATCGAAAGGGCAAAAGTCAGGTTTAAATCGTTAGTCGGAACTACCTTCAAATAATGAACTCCGCCAACCTGTGCCAACATAGGAAGTACATCCACAGGCACAATATCCATAAAGTTCATTAAAAATACCCATAAGAATATGGTTAGAGCCAATGGGCCTATGAGATTGTTTTTACCATGAAAACAATCTTTTACCTGGCTATCAGCAAATTCCAGCATGAGCTCAGCAAAATTTTGCAACTTACCTGGGACACCGGTAGTTACCCTACGAGCTCCAAAATACATCAGCGCACAGACAATGATTCCCAATCCAAGCGAGAAAAAACAATGTATCAAGGTTTAATGTCCAGAAACCGCCACCCGGACCCATTTTCATATCGCTAACGTTATAAGTCAAATACGTTAGATGGTGCTTAATGTAATTTGTGCTAGATACCATTTCAGTCACTTTCAGGCCTATTTTGTCTATTAACAATTATCAAAGGTGCAAACCAATGCGTCATAAGAATCATGATATATGATGCAAAAAACGCCAAAGGCGTAATTTTTACCCATACAAAAACTGCTGTGAAAAGCAATACGGATAAAGCTATTTTCATTGCTTCGCCCTTATAAAAGCTATTCACTATTTGTTTTGCAGAGCGTGCGCCTTGATACTTAAATAATTTTCTTGCGAAATACGCATTAGGAACAACACAGACTATACCGCCAAGCAGTGCAGATCGTGCTGCATTTGCACCAAACACGGTTGCGCATAAAGCTGCAAAAAACAAGGTTGTGCCTAGTTGCACTAGCCACAATCGTATAATTCCGCGCTTACTCAGCTGTTTGTTCACATATTCACCTAGGTTTTACCGCGCGGATTATAAAACAACCAATTTTAATAATCAATGATCTCTGGAGCTATTGCTGGGGATAAGGATAAAAAAACGTGGCTTCATGCTTATTATAGAACATATTGGTGAGATAGGAGTTGGGAATTTGTTGAAACTGTTTTATGGTGGCTAAATCTATCTCTCCTTGCAACTTGATAGTAAAAATCATCTGCTTGGCTTTTTGTGAAGCAATCCACTTCATGATCAACGCATAAGCGCGCGAAGGATAACAAGCAACATCGGATAAAACCCAATCGTAAGATTGCTCCAGCGTCGCCGGATCAATAGCAAAAGCACTTTGCTGAAGATAATGTACTCGAGGAAGCCGTGCTATTTGAGGGGCAAGCAATGCCTTATCAACCGCGGTAACCTCTGTCCCTAATGATTGCATTACATAAGTCCAACCCCCAGGGGATGCGCCTAAATCAAGGACGAGCTCCCCTGGTTTAGGGTATTTACCTAATAAAAAAAGGGCTTCCCACAGTTTCAAATAAGCGCGATTAGGCGGATTTACCCTATCCTCCACAAAATAACACTTACCTTCAGGCCATTTTTTTTAAGCGCTTCGAGCTAAACACTAAGGTGTTTTTATCTAATAAACAAAATACACCTAAATCCGGAATATCTTCCTCAACAGGAAAATGGCGCTCAAAAGCTTGATAACGTCTTAGCTGCTCCTCGATTAAGCGTGAGCGTCTTATATTGGCAAGAGGATGCAAGTACCAAAACTTGCTCGCTTGACGTAAAATTTTTACCGCTTCTGAAATGGATGCAAAATTGACTATTTGTGGTTCTAGCCAAATATCTTGGGCAAAGCAGGCATTTTTTTTAAGCCGTGAAGAAAATACCAAATCCTCCACCGAATAAGCTACGTTTTCCAATTCAGCACAAAGTGCGGCATGAAACTCGGGTTTCACTACGTATATGGCCGCAATTTTTTCTTTATCCATTACCACAACCTGTTACTTATTTGATCACTGGCCATAATATGGCATTGTGTGCGCCTATGATACATTCTTTATACTCTGTTCACAAATAACTTGATTTTTATTTGAGGTTAGTCTATTGAATTTCATACCGTATCACCTGAGCCTTTATAATGACTAAAAAATACGCACTTGCTTTATTCTTATTGCTGTGGATATTTAATTATAAAAATTTTGCAGCATCCACCTTTATCTTGGAAAGCCCTGCATTTAAATTAAATACAATGATCCCCGCCCAATACACTTGTGAAGGGACAGATCTATCGCCCCCATTAAATTGGCGAGGAGCTCCTCCAAATACCAAATCATTTGCCCTGGTAGTGGAAGATCCAGATGCCCCTCAGGGAGTTTGGACTCATTGGATAGTATTTAATATTCCTCCCACCATCACTGAATTGGGAGCAGGCAGTCCGCTTCCTGAAGGGGCTGCGAATGGCAAAAACAGTTGGGGTGGCTTGGGTTATCGCGGTCCCTGCCCACCGTTAGGCGCGCATCGTTATGCATTTAAATTATATGCTTTGGATAAAATGCTCGAGTTAGGAAGTGGAACAACCCGAGAGATTGTTTTGCAAGCAATGACAGGACATGTACTTGCTAGTTCGGAACTAATTGGTCTTTATCAGAAACTCTAACTAATAGTTAATGCCGCGATACAAGCCCCCACTGTAACTACCCCTGCAGCGATAATGGCAGGTTTAAAAAAACTAAAATGGTTAGGTTTTTTTTCTAGTGTATTTACTTGGGGTTGTGTGAGCCGATTGGGCCCATGGGGAGGGCTTGCATTAACTAGAATCCCTGCTCGTGCCTTCACATGAACCTGTGAAAAAAGAGTACCCTCTTTTTCCGCGGTCATGGTGTATTCACCTGGAGGTACATTGATAAAAACCACTCCCCCATCCAAGGACGTAGCATTTAAAGTTCTAACAAAAGGATTAGTTTTATCAACCAAGGGAAAAATATCGAAATAAAATGGCTTATTATTTACCTCTGGCGATAAAGTGACCTTCACTCCAGCTATCCCTTGGGGAATATCATCCATCGTAGTATTTAAGGGAGTAATGGTTGCGGCAATTTGACAGGCTTGTGGATTTTCAGTATCGCCCATAGCAAAAGAAAGAAATTTATAGGCCATGTTCGAAGGCACCTGAAAAGAAATGTTTTTTAAATAATTTTCATTATTAAAACCTTCCGGAGGTACAATCATGGTAGCTGTTTGGGTGGTTTTATAGCCTGACCAAAAAGACCCTGTTTTTTCCAGAACCAATGTCATAGGCTCCCCAACATACCAATCAAATGGCCCAAACTGCCCATAGGTATCTGTTTGCAATAGCAGCTCTGGATTTTCCAAAGCAGTAATGGTTGCCCCAACAATTGGCTCACCGGAAATAAATGATCGAGCAAAGCCGGACACTTTTGCAGTAGTTTTCATATTAAATTCCTTTTCAAGCGCAAGAAAGCCAGGCAATATCCATCAGTGCCTTTTTATTACTTTAACGGGATCTAATAAAAATAAACAGAGGCTCTTTTTCCCTTTTACAAAAGGAGTTTGATGGTGATAAAAAAATATAACCTCGCTTTTCTTCCGGCAACCCCCGAACCATTTATTCAATACGCACGAGATTTATCTCGCGAAGCTCTTCCCCATAGTTATCTGTTAGGAGAAAATTCCTTACCTCATGTTTCCTCTTGTCATTTTGCAATAGAAACTCAGCAAATCAGTACCATTTGGGAAAAAGTATGCGACTTAAAACTGCCTACACTTACGCTGACTTTTAACAGAAAACGTAGCAAATCATACGCTAATCATCCGCAGTGGGGCGGAGTATGCTGGGTTTCGCTCATCCCTGATCAACAAGATGAATTAACCCGGATTCATTGGGAAATTGCTCAAATAATAAAAACACCATTAAATGCCGCTTTTGCTGATTATGATCCCCACCTTACACTTTTTAATAGTAAAGAAGAAAAAACCTGTCATTTATTCAATAGTAATCCAAAAGTCCAGCCGCCTTTTCAGGATCACTTTAAAATAGCCTTAGGCTTAATTGATGATGTGGGGCAAATCACGGAAATTTTATACCAGTAGCCCTTATAAATTAGTTAAATTTTCTGCATGGTAACGTAAATGATCGTCGATAAAAGTAGTAATAAAATAATAACTGTGGTCATAACCTTTTTGCATACGAAGGCTTAACGCCACTTTGGCTTCTTCACAGGCTTTTACAAATAATTCGGGTTTTAACTGGTCAGACAAAAAAGAATCTTTTGTCCCTTGGTCAATTAATATCGGTTGATGAGGCCAACCACGAGCCTTAATTAATTCACAAGCATCATACTCTTTCCATGTATTTCTATCGGCACCCAAATAACCTGAGAAGGCTTTTTGACCCCAAGCACAATGACTGGGAGCACAAATAGGGGAAAATGCAGATACGGAACGGTATTGCTGTGGATTTTTTAAAGCCAGAGTCAATGCGCCATGCCCACCCATCGAATGACCGAAAATTCCACAGGCATGCTCATCTAACCACGAATGCTCCTTGAGTAATTCAGGAAGTTCCTGCTGCACATAAGTTGCCATTTGGTAATGTTTAGCCCAAGGCTTTTGAGTCGCATTAAGATAAAACCCTGCGCCCACACCGAAATCATAGCTATCGCTATCCCCTGGAATCGCCACCCCTCTGGGACTGGTATCGGGTATGACCAGGGCCAATCCCAATAGAGCAGCTAAACGCTGCGCCCCTGCCTTGGTAATAAAATTTTGCTCCGTGCAAGTTAATCCCGAAAGCCAGTACAATACCGGAACTTTATGTTGATGGATTTGCGGGGGTAAAAATATAGCAAACCGCATTAAGCACTGGGCTACTGTGGAATGATGGGTGTAAACTCGTTGCATTCCCCCAAAGCAATAATGCTCTTCAATAAGTTCCATCCTGAATCTCCTAATTAAAAAGTCACTACTGAACGGATAGACTCTCCCCGATGCATTAGAGTAAAAGCATCATTAATTTGTTCTATGGGTAAAACATGAGTGATTAAATCATCGATGTTAATCTTTCCATCCATATACCAATCCACTATTTTAGGGACATCCGTACGTCCGCGC
>CAZTYT010000165.1:0-5117 GCA_964618245.1 uncultured Legionella sp.
TTAATTATCTCTTTTATCTAAATCCTTTCGAATCCTCGCGGCATCGACCGCGGGATCCTCACTCTGAATTAAATCAAGGTATCCGTTTTTTCTCTTAACCAGACTGTCATGGATTAAAATAAACGTTTACGCCAGGCTGAGCTTAGTCAGCTATTGGAAATGAACCATTTTCTGTATTTCTATAATCTGGGAATGAGCAATGCATGTGGGAAATTTTCCATGAATTTCCTTCTTTCTCTACAATAAGTGTCCCACGCAGGTGTTCAAACACGTGCGCTTGTCCATCTACAGTAATTTTAGCATTACATACGGCAGCAGCCCAATTGGCATTATCGGGAGCTGGAACAAAATTAAGCGGTTCAATTTCACAATGCTCCGATTGACTCCAGTCACGTTTCAGCTGTAACTCTAATTCTTTTAAGCCCACGCGATATTCATCAAGCCCTGATCCCCAGACATTGGCATTTTCGGTAAAAAGGTTTAGCAAAAAAGGCAAGTCTCTTTTTTTATAGCCTTCACAAAATTGCTGAAACAAGTGTACAGCCGGTTTTTTTTCAGGAATAACCATAAGATGCTCCTAGTCAATAATTCACGGCAGTATAAAAGAAATGATAAGAAGAATATGTCCGTGAGGATCACGGACATAACAACTTAAATTTGATACATCATCCGTTCGATTTCGACCCAAGAGGTAAAACCAGTTCGTTGTTTGACTCGTTGCACATAAGTTTCAAGTGTACGGGGAGAAACTTCCATGAGTTGGGCGATTTGTTTATAGGAAGCTCCTTGGAGCAAAAATCTTAAACAAGCAAGTTCTCGAATAGTAATATGAGTAAGGCCCGTTTTTCCTGGGACGGTGATTTTACCTTGATTAAGACACATGGTCTGGTAATTGATGTCGCGAGAAACCTCAGGCAAAGCAATACGATTTTGATGCATCAAAGCAATCAAATCTTTATTTTCCAGGTCAAACTGATAAATGAATTGTTCAATCAATTTGAGTTTATTGAGATAAAAAGAATGCGGATTAGGATGCTCGTAAGATAAAGCGACGGCAATCATATCGTAATAATGTTTAGTGCGCCTTACCAAGGTTAATCCATGATGAAAATTAAATTTTTCACGGGCCATTTGGATTGGGGCAGTAGGAGGTAATTCTTCATCCCATAAAAACCAGTAAAGGTCTTTATTGGTATGTTCTTCTTCATAGGAGGAAAACACCACCGGTTGATTTTCATAATCGGCCATGCATTCATAAAGTCCAGTGTGGTTAGTCAGTCCACTGATAGAGCCATCTGCATAGCAACGTAAATATTGAAAATAATTAAAACCAAACGCCTGGAAAAATGGTTTAGTGATTTCTTCTACTTTGGATTTCAAGGTAAATATTGGGTGGTCGCTATTAATTTTAATGGTCATTGTTACACCGCACCAAAAAGGAAAAAATCATAACAAGTTGAAATTAAACTAACAAGGTTTTATAAGAGTTTCCGGGTCAATGGAACTGTCAGTAATGATTAAGGTTTTATGGCGGGATTTGTCGCCACTTTTTAGAGTAACCTGGCGTTGAGGGACTTTGAAAAATTGAGCGATAAATTTAATGAGTGCCTCATTTGCACGACCTTCCAATGGCGGTGCATTTAAACGGATTTTTAAAGCGTCACCATGAAAACCAGCGATTTCAGTGCGCTTTGCTCCTGGTTGGATATATAAATGAAGGACAATCAATCCATCCTTTTGCTGATACCACATTAAAACCGTCTCTCACTATTACTAATGGGTGAATTATAAATGGTTATTAGCCAGGGGGAAGAGGGCTCGTATGGTTTACTTTCGTTTCCGTAGAGGCTGTTGGTTTCCCTTCCTTAAATAAGATTTGTGGCGCATTAATAAGCAAAACATTCATTTTAGCGGTGGTTAATTTTATTTCTTCTTTATCAATGGCTTCATCATTTGGAGCAAATTGTCTGGCTTGTTTTAATGCTTTTTCTGCCTCGAGCCAATTTTTTTCCTTGCGATAGGTACAAGCTACATTAAGCCAGGCATCTGCTCGTTCTTGAGTTTCTTGCGTTTTATCGAGAATACTTAAAAAATATTCGCGGGCTTTTGCATAGGATTTTTGCCTGAAATAACTCATTCCCAATTGAGTAAGTGCCGGTAGGTGGTTGGTATCAAATTGCAGTACCTGTAAATATGCTGTTTGGGCTCGAACATAATTGGCATGGCGATAAAAATGATGGCCATATTGGGCAATACATTCGGTAAGATTTTCCCGAATAATAGTTTGTAAAGCCTCATCTTCTGGCAAACAAACAGCTAAGGCTTGTTGGTAATAGCCAATTGCTTGCTCAAAACATTCTTCAATTTGGCTTTGGTGCTCTTTTAACTCTTCCAAAACTTCAATGTACTGTTCAAACCAGCTGGCCAAGCTTTGTAAAAACATAGGATTTTTGCCTGAAATAACTCATTCCCAATTGAGTAAGTGCCGGTAGGTGGTTGGTATCAAATTGCAGTACCTGTAAATATGCTGTTTGGGCTCGAACATAATTGGCATGGCGATAAAAATGATGGCCATATTGGGCAATACATTCGGTAAGATTTTCCCGAATAATAGTTTGTAAAGCCTCATCTTCTGGCAAACAAACAGCTAAGGCTTGTTGGTAATAGCCAATTGCTTGCTCAAAACATTCTTCAATTTGGCTTTGGTGCTCTTTTAACTCTTCCAAAACTTCAATGTACTGTTCAAACCAGCTGGCCAAGCTTTGTAAAAACATAGGATTAGTACTGCAAACTTTTAGTGCTTTTTTAAGAAAGTTTTGCGCATCTGCCCAAAGTTTCTTGCTCTGCTCAAAATTGGATTTTAAAAAAGATTGCGCTGATTTAATAGTAAATAATCCCCTATTGTGCCAGGCAGAAGCACATGTTGGATCGAGGTCTGTCGCTTTTTGATAAAACCTAAGCGCTTCACCTAATTGCTGGGTTGCTTCATAACATTGCGCCAGGAGATCATAAGCATTAGCAAGAGCTGCAACATTGGCGGTGGTATCTTGCTCAAGCTCGATATACTTCACCACATAAGGAATTGCCTTTGATTTTTCCTCGCTAAAGAAAAAACATTTTCCTATATAAAGATGACTTTCTGATGGATGCTCAAAAGTAATCGCTTGTAAAAACAATACCAGTGCGTTTTGGTAGTCGCCTTGTTCAAAGGCAACAATAGCGTCTACATTAAGTTGATTTAACATATCTTTAACTCATCAAACCTAATATTTTATCAAACTGCACTAATGATGCAAATTTAATGTAGATTCGACCCCTTGGAAGAATTTTTTGATAAAACAGATTTTCATTATTCAATCAAGAGCTCTGCCAACTTTATCGGCCAGCCTGGATCATTATTATCTTCAATCAACCAGGCTGCCATCAAAACTAATCGCACGAATACCCAATCCTTGATTCGTTGTGCATCAAGCTCTGATTTATGTGCAAGTAATTTGATGCGTTCTGCAAATAATTTTTTTATCTCGTTGGTAGTGGCCAGTTCAGTAATGTACATAAAATCAAAGGCTGCAATCTCAAACTCGGCTTCACCAACAACACCTTTAGGATCAATTGCTAACCATTCATCGCCATGTTTTAAAATATTATCGTGATGTAAATCGCCATGAAGAAAAAGGAGTGGTTTTGGCGAGGCGAGTAATTTATTTCGTAATGAGATGGCTCTATTTAATATCAACGCAGGTATTGTTTTTGATGAGGGCTGATCAAGGGCTTGTAGCCAATCTGCAATGTGATTGTATTGTTTAGGCAGATGCTGATTATGAAGTTTGTGCATGGTTTCAATATAACAATCCATGACATAATTTTGCTGAGATGGGTAGAGGGATTTAAGTGTTATACCAGGGATTGCTTGTTGCAATAATAAGGCGTGATGTTGGCTATTGTAATCAATAAGCTTAATTGAACCCAAATGGTTAAGATACATGAACGCTTGTTTTTCATGGAAAATACTTTCTTGATCATAGCTAATTTTTAAAACGACAGCTTGATTGGTATTTGCAAGCGCTTTGGCAATATAATTGAATGTCATATTTGCGACAGGTTCTATTTGTTTTAAATTCCAATAGTTAGCAAGTCTGGTAATTATTGTAGGTAAACGAGCTAGCCATTGCTCGCCTTTTGCGCCATACATGTTAATTATATTTTGCTTTAGCGTCTGCATCTAAAGCTCTAAATCTGTTTGTGCAAAATGCGATTTTTGAATTTCATATAAGGCGACTTCGTTACTCCAATATGTCGTATTTTGTATATAGCGCATTCCTGCTTTTTCTAACACGCGTCGAGAGGCTTTATTGTCCGGTTTAACAATTCCAACCAGTTTTTCAATTGTTAAATGTGTAAATCCCCAATCAATAAGTGCTTTGGCTAATTCAGTGCCATAACCTTTATGCCATGCATCTTTAATTAATGCATAACCTACTTCAATATCAGGTTGATTATCATCATAAGCAAGATAAATTAAACCGGCACGCCCAACAAATTGTTGATTTTCTTTTTCAATCACAGAACCAAGACTAAAAGCATATTTTTTATAGTGGGCAATCGCTTTTTCCAAACCAGACATTACTTCTGTTTCTGTACGTACGCCTTGGCCAATATATTTCATTACATCAGGATCGCTTTGTAAGGTATACAAATCATGAAAATCCGTCGACTCCGGTGCATTAATAATTAAGTTTTTTGTTTCTAAAAAAAGACCCATGTTTGTTAATCCATGTGACTGATAAAATAACTTTGATTTAAATTTCCAAGATCAGCGATTCTAACTCTTGGAATACATATTAATCCTTGCTCTATCACTGCTGGAACGAGACTTTTTTCCAGAATTTTAAGCAAATTTTTTCCTAATGTATGCTTAATTGCTTTTCTGGCTTCATTTTCCATCCAATGCAGTTGAAGATAAACTTTTGTGGCTTTGGGATGGTCAAAACCAATATATGAAAATGATTCTTGGATGACTCCACTGTGGGCTGTTTTTACATCCAAATTTGGCACTGTTTGCAGCGTTTCATGAATCTGCGCAAAAAGGGTTTTGAAATCAATTTGATTGGCATCAA
>CAZTYT010000166.1:0-5016 GCA_964618245.1 uncultured Legionella sp.
AGCGAACCAGACTTGGCACATCAGATCAATGTAAAAGGTGTAATGAATGTAGCGGAAGCTTGTAAAAATGTGGATGCGACTTTGATTCATATCTCATCAGATTATGTATATCATAATTTAAATTGTACCCCACTAAATGAATCCGATCCCACCTTCCCGCAAAGCGTTTATGCGCAAACAAAATTGGATGGTGAGCAAGCAGCTTTAGCAATTTGGGAGCAAACGATGGTGATCCGAACTTCCTGGGTATATTCGAGTTTTGGACATAATTTTGTAAAAACCATGCTGCGACTGGGCAAGGAGCGCCCGGAATTGCGCGTGGTGTACGATCAAATCGGCACGCCTACGTATGCGCGAGATTTAGCAAAAGCTATGCTAGATATAATACAAAAAGCAGAAAATGGCATAATAAATCGGGAGTTATTACATGGTATTTATAATTACAGCAATGAAGGCGTAACGAGTTGGTATGATTTTGCAAGCGCCATTTTTGAAATTAAAAATATTCCTTGTAAAGTCGCGCCGATTGAAACCAAGGACTATCCTACCCCTGCCAAACGCCCGCCATTTAGTGTGCTGAACAAAGCGAAAATCAAGGAAAATTTTAGCTTGGAGATACCCTATTGGCGAGAAAGTTTACAGTCTTGTTTGGAGTTACTTTAATCCTATTGCTTACCATCCGTGCTGTAATTTAAGTCATTTGCAAACTATTCCTGTCTTTCCTTCGTTCAAACACAAAAAAGCGGCTTTGCAACGCGACTTACATTTCGTTTGTGCAGAAATGCTTACATTGAGATTAAATTGCCTTAATCTGATCAAACTATGTCAAGTATCTACTCCGTTTTTCGACATATAGCCGTTTTTACTCTATTGCTATTGTTTAGCCAAGCTTTGTGGGCAACGCACAACCGCGCAGGGGAGATTTCGGTGGAGCAAGTAGGGGATTGTACCCAAAGTTTGACGGTCAAAATAACCGTTGTTACCTATTCCAAAACAAGTAGTACGCAGGCAGACCGAGATTCGGTGACGGTGTGCTTCGGCGACGGTTTTTGTGATACTGGTGTGCTTCGGGTAAATGGTCCGGGCACTATTCCTCAGGGAGAACCGCTGGAAAATGATATTAAGAAAAATATTTACATTGTATTTCATACTTATCCTTCCAGGGGTACTTATACGATTTCGATGAATGACCCCAATCGCAATGGCGGCATTTTAAATGTAAATTTTCCCAATTCTGAGCAGATTCGCTTTCATATTCAAACAACCTATACCTTTCCTAATCCACAATTTCAAGGATGTAATAACACTCCGGTTTTATTACAACCACCGGTAGATGTGGCTTGCGTAGGTAAAGCTTTTACCCATAATCCAAACGCGTTTGACGCAGACGGCGATAGTCTTTCTTATCATTTTACTACCCCTTATCAAGATGCAAATGTAATTGTACCGAATTATTTATTTCCGTCCCTGATTAATCCGGGACCTATGAACCAGTTGACTATCAATGAGCAAACGGGTGATATTTTGTGGGATGCCCCGCAGCGTCGGGGAGAATATAATCTTGCCATTTTTATTGTAGAATATAGGGATGGGGTAGCAATCGATACAATTGTGCGGGATATGCAAATTCGGGTGGAAGAGTGTGATAATAAGCCGCCCGTCGTAGAAACTTCGGAAGAAGAAATTTGTGTGGTAGCCGGACAACTCGTGGAAGTAATCGTCACTGCCACTGCTCCGCTTGACGAAGCCCGACAAAAGGTAAGGCTAACCGCCTTAGGTGGTCCTTTTGAAGTAAATACGAACCCTGCAACTTTTGAATTGAATGACAATATTTTCCGGGATGACCCAACCGTAAAAGTATTCCGATGGCAAACAGATTGCAATCATATTTCTGACCAATATTATTCTGTTGTATTCAAAGCAACGGATAATTTCTTTGGAGATACCAGCGGTTTGGCAACGCTAAAGACGATTCGGATCAAAGTAGTCGGTCCTCCACCTCAAGATGTGCGCGCAGAGCCAGGCAATGGGCAAACAGAATTAAGCTGGGCACTGCCGTATGTTTGTGAGGATGTAATGGAGAGTACCTTCCTGGGTTTCACCGTTTGGCGAAGAGAAGGCAGTAATGTTTTCACGCCAGATACTTGTAATCCCGGCTTGGCAGGTCGCGGCTATACTAAGCTTACCCTTTCTCCAATCAAAACCACCAAAGATGGAAGGTATTATTTCCTGGATGATACGGTAGAACGAGGTAGAACTTACTGCTACCGTATCCTGGCAGAATTTGCAAGAGAAACCCCCGGGCGAAGATATATTTACAATATCGTTGAAAGTTTGCCGTCATTAGAAGTGTGTGTACAACTCAGTCGGGATGTGCCGCTCATTACCAATGTAGATGTGTTGCGCACAAGTGCCACCGATGGTCAAATGCGCGTGTGTTGGTCAAAACCAGAAGCAGCGGATTTGGACACCTTGATCAATCCTGGTCCGTATCGATATGAAGTGTTGCGAGCAGAAGGACTCACACCTGATGATGCAGCATTCCAGCCTATTGGGATAGACTTTATTAGCCAATATTTTGCCAATGCAAATGATACTTGTTTTGTTGATACAGGTCTGAATACTGCTGGTATGGCTTACAGCTATAAAATTCGATTCTATGCAGGTAGCAGCCCCAATCCGCTAGGCACCACCAACGCGGCTTCCTCCGTCTTTTTGAATGTAGCGCCTACCGATCGCGCTAATAATCTTTCTTGGCAAGAAAATGTACCTTGGGAGAATTACGAATATGCGGTTTTTGTAAAAAATACGCAAAACGAGTTTGATACCTTGGCTATCGTTTCTACATCTTCCTACACACACAGAGGTTTGATAAATGGTCAGGAGTATTGTTATAAAATTTTGAGCATTGGTTCTTATGGAATTGCTGGTATAGTAAGTCCTATTTACAACAATTCTCAGGAAAAATGCGCCGTTCCGTATGATGATGTACCGCCCTGCCCAACGGAGCTAACCGTAACCAATATCTGCGATGAAGCGGTAAAATGTGCAGAAGGCGATTTGTTTAATTTACTACGCTGGCGCAATCCGATAGAAATTTGTCCAGAAGCGACGGATATTGCGGGGTACAATATTTACTATGCTCCAACCGATGGCACTCCATTCCAGTTGATTAACAGCATCGAAGGCGCTAATAAAATTGACTATGAGCACATGCCAGAGCTAGGTCTGGCAGGATGTTACTACGTTACCTCCTTTGATGGCAATCGCAATGAAAGCGAGCCGAGCAATATTGTTTGTGTCGATAACTGCCCATTCTACACGCTTCCGAATACCTTTACGCCCAATGGCGATGGTCAGAATGACTTGTTCAAACCCTATCCTTTCTGTTTTATTGAAAGTGTAGATTTCAAGGTATTCAATCGTTGGGGGCAATTGGTATTTCAAACGCAAGACCCCCATCTCAATTGGGATGGCAAAAATCTAAACGGGCAAGACCTGAACGCCGGCACTTATTATTATACCTGTCGAGTCCTGGAGCGTCGCGTCGATGGCGTTCGGCAGCAGCCAGAAATACTCAGCGGGTATATTGAACTCATTCGAGGTCAATAAAGTTTAAGGTTTAAAGTTCAAAGGTTCAATAGTCGAAGTATCTACTTCAACCCTTGAACCTTTGAACCTTGAACCCTTGAACTTTAAACCTCTGAACTTAAAAAAAATGTTTACCGGCATCATCGAATCCCTCGGCACCGTCCAATCCATTCGCAAAGAAGGAAGTAATGTCCATTTCACCATCGCTTCCGCCATTTCTTCCGAATTAAAAATCGACCAAAGCGTTTCGCACAATGGCGTTTGTCTTACGGTCGTTGCGTTGGAAGACGGCGCCCACACCGTTACGGCTATCCAAGAAACTTTACAACGTTCCAACCTCGGCGCTTTACAAGTCGGCAGCCTTGTCAACCTCGAACGCGCCATGCTCGCCAACGCCCGCCTCGACGGTCATCTCGTGCAAGGTCATGTGGACACCACCGCCGAATGCTTCGCTGTGGAAGTGCTGGATGGCAGTTGGTACTATCGCTTCCGTTATACACCCACGGAGGAGCACCTGCTCGTGGACAAAGGTTCTATCAGCGTCAATGGTGTAAGCCTTACCGTCGTTGAACCGCAGGATGCTATTTTCTCCGTTGCCATCATTCCTTATACGTATGAGCATACCACCTTTAAGACTTTACAAGTGGGCGACAAAGTGAATCTCGAATTTGATATTATCGGGAAGTATATTGCACGGTATGCGAAGTTGTACCGTAGTTGAAAAAAACGTATTTTTGTAAAAATAGTCCATAGCATGGAAGCCCAAGCCCAAAACGCACTGGTCAAAGCCGCTGAAAAGCAAAAGCAGGAAATTCCCGCTGCCCTAATCAAAGAAGTGATTGATGGCATACCCTATTATTACAAAGGCTATAAAGCTGTTTTAAACCAAACCAAAACGCTGGAAGAAATTATGGGCAGTAGTTCTTTACAAGCAGAAATCATTACGTATTTACTTGAAGTAATTCTTTTGAAGATCGGCAGAAAAAAATACCGCATTTACACCAACGAAATCGGCAGCCACCTCAGCCATAAGAACAATCTCTCCCACGACATCGCCATTTTTGACAAAACCGTGCTCACCCCCGATAAAATCAACACCCGCTACACCGAAGTACCCGCCAAAATCATCATCGAAGTGGACGTGGACACCGAAACCCTGCTCCCAAGCGCAGAAATTGACTACGTAGCCACCAAGACCAATAAAGTCTTCGAATTCGGTACCGAAAAAATCATCTGGGTGCTCTCCAAATCCCACAAAGTGCTCCTCGCCGAACCAAACAAAGACTGGCTTATCGTAGATTGGAACAAAGACATCGAACTCCTCGACGGGCATACCTTCAACATCGGGCAGTATTTAAAAGAAGAAGGCATCACATTGGAACAGGAACCGCGTACCGGCGAGCTTTAGTCGCCGCCGTACTGCTT
>CAZTYT010000167.1:0-5013 GCA_964618245.1 uncultured Legionella sp.
CAACAACGAGAAAATAAACCTACTCAAATCACGATAGATAGGACTTAAGAAGAAAAGTTGGGCCTAAGCCCAACTTATATTGCATTATTAAAAATTATTGCCTTTATTTAAAAGACCTAAATCTTTAATTCCGCTTTTTTCTCCCAGACTACCCACTTTGGGCATACTAACTCCTGAATGAACAGGTTGTTTAGCCTTATCAGCAATCATTTTAACTTCAGGCTTAACTGGATTCATTACATTCGGTTTGTGAGATACTGGTTTTGCAGTTTTCACGACTGGTTTAGCTTTGGAAACTGCAGGTTTTGCGGCTTTTTTAACAGCTTTTTTAATACTAGGTTTTGCGTTAGCACTTGCTTTTACAGCAGGTTTAGCAACTTTTTTAGCGCCTGCTTTAACAACGGGTTTAGCCGCTTTTTTAGCACTTGCTTTTACAGCAGGTTTAGCAACTTTCTTAGCACTTGCACTTACTTTAGCTTTAGCAGTTTTTTTAGCAGTGCTAGCTTTTACAGTTTTTTTAGCGCTAGAAGAAACAGCTGATTTTTTAGCAGGAGCAGCGCTTTTTTTAGCTGTTTTTTTAACTATTGGAGAAGCGACTACTTTGCTTACTGCTTGTTTTACATGTTCTTCAGCATGCTTGGAAGCATTTAGCCAGTGGTTTTCTAAAATATTAAATGTATCTCTCATGTAGTTTAAAGCCATGTGACTATTTTGAAGAAACATATCCATATTTCTTTCAAAAAGGTCTTCTGGTTTTTTAATATTCATTAAATCACCAGGCTTTAAATAAGACATGGATTGAATTGTTTTCATATTCAATTCCATTAATCTTTGCAAAGGAAATTCCATTCCACTAAAAAACTTTTGTTCAAAAAATGTATTTTTCATGTTTTCTCCATGTTCCATATGTTGCAATGCACAACTCAAAGATTAGATAGCTGTATGCAATTTGTCAAATTATTCATGAATTAATAAAAATCATTCCTTTTTGATTCTAATGTATTAGCCATTACTAAAGAGAAGAAGTCATTGTAAACACTGCGAGAAGAAAAAAGAACTGTGAGCAAAACCCTATATTTAGATTACTTCACAACATGGCATGATATTTTGCTAAACACTCTGAATAAGTTACAAAGTTGAGTTATATATCTTTGCGGTAAAAGCACTTCGCAAATAAAAGCCTCGAGGTAAAGTTTTTACCTTATTTCCTTGTGCATCAAAACCGTAACATAAAGATTTTCCATGAGCAGCTTTAGGCCTTACCTGCAAATACTCTCCTGATTTTGCATCTATGGTCTCAAGATTTCCGGTACTAATCTGTAGGGTTAAATATTCCCAGTCTGCAGCTAAAATTGCTTCATCAGTTTGGCTTGGTGACCATAAAAAACCTTGTCCTATGCGTCTTTGTGAATAAGGTATGCTTTTTTCTCCCTCAACAGGAAGCCATAAGATCCGGCGTAATTTTGCATAACATTGGGATGACTTCCATTGTTGTTGGTGAATCGTCAATAAAGGTATCGAGCTAATGAAAGTGGATTCAGTAGGTTTACCTGAGAAAGCGATTGGAAGAGTTTTGAGTTCGATACCTAATTCAAGAAAATCAGGTAAGGATTGATTAGCTGCATCTGTGCCCAAAGCTAATTCTATCGCTTGCCCTACCCATCCTTTACGCTGGATTGCCAGTAAAGGAATCGGACTATTGATAAGTAAACCTAACTGAGAAAAACTCAGTCCTGCAATTTGAGTACACCTATCTAATAATTCTGCCTCAGTTTTGGGAGGTGCGCTGTGCATTTCCTTCCTTAATGAGCTCAATCGAGATAGGTTCTATAGGTGGTTTAATATTAGCGGCCTTAAATTGATCTGTAATGGCAAATAACACCTTGGACTGAATCTCAAAACGTGAATGCAATTGAACATTAATGAAATATCTTGCTTCAAATTCAATTAAAGCCGTATCAATTTTCTTGAGAAATACTTGAGCTGGTGGGTCGGCAACAATTTCTGGGGTAGTAGCCAGGACATCAAGAATTAGTTGTTGAATCATTAATGGATCATCTGAACGACTAACCTTAATCGGAATCACTGATCTTACGATACTATCTTGATGTGTCCAGTTAGTAAAAGGTTTATTAAAAGTTTCCGCATTAGGAATGAGCACTTCCATATTATCCCAAGAGGAAACACGTATGCAGCGTATCCCAATGTGCGCTACACGCCCTTCATGTTCACCAATGGTTACTAAATCGCCTTCACGTACTGGTCGCTCAATTAATAAGATCAAACCACCAACAATATTACTGGCAAAATCACGTAAACCAAAACCCATACCTACTGCAAGGCCACCGATAATCATAGACATACCGCTAAAGTCAAAACCCAAAACATGCAAGGTAACAACCCCGCCAATTAAAACAATGGTATATTGACTAAATACAGCAAGACTATTGCGTACCCCTGCATCTTTAATATTTTTAAATAGCCAACGGTAGCAAAACTCACGAGTCCATTTTGCTGCCCAAACAAAAATTGCCAGTAAGATAAAAAAAGCAACAGAACTGGCTACAGTGATATGGATACCGGGGATATTAACAATCGTATATTGAGCAAGTTTTTCCAAAAACCTGATAACTAATGAGTCGGAATTCCATCCAAATAATTTAAATAAAACCCAAGCGCTAAAAAGAAGTAACCCAAGTCGCAAAATTCGATCAATTGGTTTTAAAAAAACCTCTATCCATAACCAGCCGTTACGCAAAGCGGAAATCATCCATTCAGAGAATAACTCCAGCGCATCAAAGAGTAAGCCTCTAGCCAATATATACCCTACTAAGACAATGAGTGCATTAGCTTGGTATTGGCTCATAATCCAGGCCAAATTAATAAATCCTGATAAACCAATGATAGCTGTTGTGAATACAGTGATTGGTACTAATGTGACTAAAATCGATATTGCATTATGGATATATCTTTTTTTATTGATTAGCAAAGGACGTATTAAGTAATGGATAACATCTTTACTTTTCCATGCCACTAAAGAAACGGCTAGCATGAAGAGCATAAATAAGCGATTAAATATATCCTGAATAAGCATAGATAATGGTAATAAATGACCAATATTCATTAATGCCGTTGTCCATCCACCAAATAGTAACAACCATTTCAAGCGATAATATAATTTGACATCAGAACCTGAAGAATCAGAAATACTTTCGAGTAAAGCCAGCCGGGAAATCAAAATAGCAATTCTAAATGTAAACCAAACAGCAATCAGCTTTAAAACCAATTGATAATTAACAAAAGAAATATGAGTATTATAAAATAAGGCAAGCAACATGGCTGTTGCACAGAAATAAAATATATTTCGCT
Organism: uncultured Legionella sp.; assembly: GCA_964618245.1. GTDB lineage: Bacteria > Pseudomonadota > Gammaproteobacteria > Legionellales > Legionellaceae > Legionella. The sequence continues at coordinate 3,370 of CAZTYT010000167.1, forward strand.
GAATAATTACCAAAATCCCATCATAAAGATATCCTGCAAGACGAGAACGTTCTTTATCCCCTCTTAACATTTGAATAAAATGGTTTAAAAGAAAAAAAACACCCGCAATAAAAAGAAAACTGCTCCATAAAATAAACGTTGAAAAGAAATCCAGCCACAAATAACTGTCATAAACTTTTAAACTCAATGTCTTAATGTATTTAAAAAAGAGTCCAGGAATAGCCGCTATTTTTTTTACTATGATTGGCCAACTACTAATCCCATAATCTGCCAAGGTTTGTCTGGATGATAAAAGTTTTTTTAACTGAGCTTGATAATCGGTGTAATTTTTAACTAATAATTGTTGTTGCAAATTCAAATCATTAAAATTTTGTTTTAAAGTTTGTTGCAGAGAAAGAATCGATTTTTTCAATTCATTATTTTTTATTGAATTGACCTCAACATTAAGAAATGAATCAATTTGCTGCATTGATTTTTTAATTTTATGATATTGTCCTACTGCATCTTTATATATATCTGTTACAAGCTGTAAAGTTTTCGTATCAGAGTTTTTCAGGTACGCAATATCTGCTCGCGTAACCATTTTCTGGGCATTTAAAGCGTTTAGGCTATTTTGAATTAAAGAGATATGCTGGTTATTAATTAGTAAACGAGTTTCATATTCTGCATCCGCAGCTATGTGTGCTGTATTTTGTGAAATTCGCTTTTGTTGACCGGCTTGATACAGCTTGGTTAAATCTCCATGCAGTTTGGCTTTACTGGATTTAATTTGTAATAATTTTTGTTCCAATACAAAGTTTTGATGCCAAACTTGCAGCTGTTTCATTTGTTCACTTAATGCTGCCTGGTATTCATGTGCTAAAGTTAAATCTTCGTTGATAATGTCAATATTTTGTTTATTGATTGCAAGTAGCGCCTCAACCTGCGCCACTCGTTCTTCAATCGTTTTTCCTTCTTTTACAATGGGTAATTGTTGCAAATGTTTTAAACGTTGGTTTAATACGCTCTGATCCCTGTTTTGTTGATCTAAAAACTCTTCAAAATTAGCGATCTTGACTTCCGTCATCTTAAGAATGGATGAAACCTTTTCAGTCTTAACCTTATAATCATTTTCGCTTAAAGGAGTGGGTTGTTGCACACCATGAATTGCGCTTACAAGATGAGCCTTTTCCTGAGCCAGGTATTCACTAAAAGTAGCTTTATTTGAAACAGGGGCATCCACTGGCTTGGCAAATAAATAACCAGAACAGAGTGAAAGTAAGAAAAATAAAGTATAACCCCAGCAATTGCTTATGCTGGAGTTATACAATTTATTATTTTGTCGATTTAGTTGGAGCAAGTCTTATTCCTAATTCATTAAGCTGTGCACTGCCTGTAGGCGATGGTGCATTAGTTAAAAGGCACGAAGCAGTTTGAGTTTTAGGAAAAGCGATTACATCCCTTAAAGATGTAGAATCAGTAAGCAACATGGCAAGCCTATCAATACCTAGAGCAATTCCACCATGTGGAGGTGCTCCATATTGCAAGGCATCCAATAAAAAGCCAAATTTTTCTTGTGCTTCTTGTTCGTCAATTCCTAATAATTTAAATACTGCTTTTTGTAACTCAGACTGATGAATACGAATGGATCCGCCGCCGATTTCA
>CAZTYT010000168.1:0-2058 GCA_964618245.1 uncultured Legionella sp.
CGCTCCAATCCACCCGTGGGAGAATAGAGCGTTTTGCAGGATGTTCATCTTCATCATCTCGGGCTTGATAGGTTTTTAATTCCGCCAAATAAGGGCGCAATTCAGCAAGTTCTTTAGCAGTGCCTGTATGTTCAAGCGCTACTAGGCACAGATCAATCGCATGAAACACCGCTTGGCGCTCAATAGGATTATTGGTTTCTAGCCAAATTTTTTCTAATTTTTTCAATAAAGCTACACCTAAAAAAGGGCTATTCGCTAAACCACGAGCTGCTGCCTCACGCAATTCATAAAGGTCATCGCGCAGGAGCTTTAGCGCTGTTGCTTCATCTACGAGAGCGAGATCAAAACTGTATTCATAAGCGAGAATGCGAGCATATTCATAGTCATATTGTGCTTGCTGCGTTTGTTGTTCTTGTTGTTTAAGCTCTGCGGTTGTAGGTGGCTTTTCTGGTTCAGTATCTGGCAGATCACGTCGCCGTCGCCAGTCTGCTATTTTATTTTTATTTTCAGTAATTTTTATTGCTAGCTCGGCAGCGCTTAAGGGAGGCCAAAGTGCGTTTTGTTTGGCTGCTGTGTTAGCTTCGAATTGCTCAAGTTGGGCTAGTTCTTGTTTGGCAGTCGCCAATATGTTTATATCTACTAAACTCAAAGCCTTGGATATTAAGCGTTTTTGTGTTTGATTCAGGTTGTTGGTGTTTTTTTCTAGGCTGAGGACGATGAGAGTGGGTGAAACTTCATTCTGTTTTAGTTTTTGTAGAAGAAGGTATAGTTGTTCTTGAGAAATATATTTATTAATTAAAGATTGGTTTTTATTTTCTTTATCAATTTGATCAATAGTGGATAGGCTTAAAATATAATTGAGGTTTGAGCTTATTGATGAGTTTTCTTTATATAAAAGATTGTTTATTTGCACTATTTTAGATGTATTTTTTAGCTTAATGAGTTCAGGTATGGCTATTTGAGCCTTTAATAAATCCAAAGCTTTAATAGCTGTATTACGTACTTCTTTATCTTCATCTTTTAACAGCTTAATTAATGAAGGAATAGCAGTTATGGTCTGTAGTGAATCTATGTTTTTTATAGATTGAATAGTCGCACTAGGTATTTCTTCGCTTTCATCTTTTAATAGTTTAATGAGATCAGGGGTAGTCGATTGATGCTGTAATGAGATTAGTAAAGTAGTAGCCATAATGCGATTTTCATTATTTTTGCTTTTTAATAACTTGATCAAAAGTGGAATAGTTTTTTGATTGGGTAATGATGCTATTGTTTTAATAGCTGTAGTTATGGTTTTTGTATTTCCATTATTTAATCCATTTATTATATTGAATATAAACTCATCTATTATTTTATCTATTTTTTTAGAAGTCGTTTTTTCCATTTTTAATTTTGATAAATTGCTAATTATAGAAATTATAATAGATGGATCTTTTTCCGTTATTAGTAAGTTTAATAAATAGGATTTTATATTTTTAGTGTTTAAATCAACTGCTACCTTTACTGCGGAATCATTAAACGAGCTGCTATTTTTTATTACTTCATCTAAGTACGTACTTACTTTTTCTATATAAGGTGTACCTAGTAGTTTTTCGGGATCATGCACATTCCAATTAAGCCATTTATTTAAAACATCTAATCGAGTGGCTTGGAAAGATAACTGGCCTTCCCAGAATTTATTCTCTGGAAGTGATATTGTTTTAATAGGAGATGATTCTAATTGTAAAGTATCAGTGCCATTTTTTAACAGTATTATACCAATAGTGCCTTGAATCGCTTCATTAGCTATTGTACTTTTTATAGTCTCACTTGAGGTTTCTTTTAGATGTTTATAAATAGTCTGTACAGCGGCTTCAGTATTAATGGCATTTAGATGTGGTATAGCTCGTTTAGCGAGTTCAATATTGCTCGGTATAATAATATCTTTTGCCAATTGAATTGCTGCAGAGTAATCACCAATTTCTGCTAGGCCGGTTATTCGCTCTTCAAGCGGGCGGTCAGCAATTAATTGTGCTTGCAAATCATGATAACGATAAATATTTTTTTGTGAAAAACGCTTAT
>CAZTYT010000168.1:2068-4991 GCA_964618245.1 uncultured Legionella sp.
TCACGAGTAAGATGGGTTTCTGCAAGATAGTGACGTTGGCGAAATAGATCAAAAGGCCAAAGACTATCACTGGTCATTCCTTGCCATAGCTCAACCCGATCAGAATCTTGTTTAGCACTGAGGCGTAAATGATAAAACTGTGAGTTTACATAAATATCGATACTACCAATAATCAAGCAGACACCACATAGGCTTCCCAGTAAAATTTTGAGATTGCGCCTAGTGCGTACTTTGTCTTTCCATGCACTATTCCAAGTTTCAAGGCTGATAGAGAACATATCATGATAGAGTTCATACCAAGCTTCCTCTCCACGTTGCTGTTTGCGTAAAATACGGACTTTTTCCAGTTTTTCCAGAACAGTTTGTAATTCAGCTGTTTTAACCTTTAGGGTTTTGGCGAGCGCGGGCGCGGTATAAGCCATTTTTACTCCCCGTTGGCTAACTAAATGATCAAAGGCTAGTGAAGCGAATTGCCTTTCTTTATGATTGAAGCTAGCTAATATACCCTCGATATGGCTTTTTAAAATACCTTGAGCGCGTCCAGCCTTTTCGTAGCTGGCTAGGTGTAGTTGTTTATCTGGATTTTTTTTATTTAACTCCCATAAATGTGCACAGATAATTTGTAAATAAGGTGGCTCAACTGTGATGCGCAATTCAGCGATAGGCAAGTTGGGGTCACGGTCTAATTCACGGCTTAGTAAATCATTTGTAAGTAATTTGAGTAGTTCAGGTTCGTAGTTAAAGCCAAGTTGTTTAACGGGCGTTTCAATCGCCATTAGTGCTGTATCTCGTCCTAGTTTTTCTAGTCGATAAAAGTTTTCAAATAAAATAGTTGGAAGTTTAGGTTTAAATGCATTTAATTCGAGCGCAAAATCTTCACGCATCGAAATTACTAAGCTTAAAGCAAGTTGAGGCGAGGTAATGAGGGTAATAAGTTGGTCAATAAAGGTTTGAAACTCAGGACTAGCACCTTGGTAACGGAAAAACTCTTCAAATTGATCAAAGATCAGAACAAGTGGTGGACGTACTAATACCGAACTAAAACTTAAAATGTCTAGCAAGGAGTCATCTGAAAAATCAACATCGGTTGCGATGATTTTACTGGTTTGTAGCACATTTAAGACAGTCAGTTTCACGCTCTGTGTGGATGGGCTGATCCAATCGTTATGATAGGCAACAGAGAGATTTTCTCCCTCAGCTGCTTTGAGCTTAGGGATAATCGCTGCTTGAAGTAAGGAGCTTTTGCCAACCCCACTAGCAGCGAATAGCAGGGTTAAACGATTGGTTAATAGCTTATCAATTAAAATTTCTGCATCGGCTTGCCGCCCAAAGAATTTATGATATTCGTCTTCTCGATAAGGGCGTAACCCCGGATAAGGGAGGCTATCCTGATTCATACTAAACCCTCTGCTAAATAACGATCAAACTCGCTGAGGGAGATGGGATGCGATTTAACATTGCGTGCAGCCCAATAGGCATCTTCTAAGGGGTCAGGACTAGCACCAATTACATAACAAGATTCTTGGGATTGTCTACGTTCTAATAAAGCTCCTGCGAGCAAACGTTCTTCCCAATCACTTGGCTGATAGCCTACAAATAAAAATCCTCGGTTGCGCAGTTGGCGAGCCACATAGCTTGGGATAATTCGTTCGGCATAACGAGCAAAATTAAAATAATGACTTTCAGTTAAAGTCAGAGCATCTCGTAAAATACTTTCATCTTTATTGGGATCAGCCATGCAACTACCACGAATTTTGTAGATGATTGAGTAACCATCCTCAATAAAACGTAAGCGAGATAGCTCCTCTTCTGGGTAAACCTGAGGGGCTTGATGATGATCAGAAAAGCTGACTAAAACATGTCCAATATCATAATCTTCACTACGCCTAACAATGGAGGCTAATTCCACAAAAGGTTTACCACTGTGACGAAAAGCACTTTCTAATAAATTGTCATAAGTTGCCGAAATCAAAACAACAGGTGGCGTGATTTTAGCGAGGGCTTGATATAAATAACTGTCTACTTTACGAGTGGGCAATTGCATTTGCATTCTTAGCTCAGTTAACAGGGCAGAAGTGCCAAATTCGGGGCGCAATTGATAATACTCAGCAATAGAAGACAAGCTACCTTTAAAATCTTGATAACCAATGTGTTGGGCTAATTGCATGACGATTTGCTGGCTGGAATTTTTGTGTTCGATGACACCAGAGCCCATGAATAATACCATGTCACCTTGTTGAATCCGATTTGCAAGGCGAGCCATATCTAAGTGTTTATTGGTTGTGAAGGTAGTTTCACGCTCCATCTGCCACCAGAGTAAAAATCCTTCGTGATCAGATGGACTCGTTTGTAGAAAAAACTCAATTTGCTCTTTTAATAAAGTAAACGCTTTTGTTCCAACTACTTGTCCTAAGGTTTGAATCAATTCAGGAAAAAATGGACGCAATTCTTTAACACGAGATAGGATTTGTTTAAGTTCAGCCATAACCAATGCTTGTTGCTCTAAAGCTTGCAGTTCTATTATTTCTTGTTGAATACGTTGATTCAAACTTATTTCGGTTAGGAATGAGCTAGCGGTTTTCCATAGATCCAGTGCAGCACTAAACGAACGATTGCAGCGCAAACGGCTAGTTTCTTGTTGGTATGCCCGTACTAAAGCCTGTTGTTTATGGGTAATTAGAACTTCAAGACGAATTTTTTCATCAATATGCGTTTCTAGGTCATGTGCTTGTTGTAAGCGTACTAACTCAGTTTGTAATTGAGTGAGTGCATTGAAAGAATTGCTATAACTAGGAATAGTTTGCTCTACCAACATAATAAAGCCCATAAATTTAGTGGAGAGGCTCGCGTATACTAGTTTTATAATAATTTTTTAATGAGCGCTAGCTATCAGGCTTTATTTAATTGGACTTCAGCCCACCCA
>CAZTYT010000169.1:0-4991 GCA_964618245.1 uncultured Legionella sp.
GCTGCCTCTCCAACATAATATGCGTTGTCAGCCAGTTTTACATGAAGACTCTCTTTATCTACAGAAGAATATATTGCTATAGTTTGAATCCCCATAGAACGAGCAGTATTGATGATTCTACAGGCTATTTCTCCACGGTTAGCAATAAGAATTTTGTTAAACATGCAGACCTCTAATCCCAATTGGGTAATTGTTTATTTAAAAATGCTTTAAGACCATGCTGGCCTTCCTGAGAAATTCTTTTTTGAGCAATAAGTGACGCAGTATAATGAACTAGTTCTCTATCAATTTTTTTATTAGCTACTTCAGTGGCCAATTTTTTGGAGGATCGTACTGCGTCTGGGGCATTATGGCTGATTTGCTGGGCATAATTCAGCGTAAAGTCAAGTAAGTTTTCTTCTGGGAGGCAGTGCTGTATCAGGTTTAACAGTAAAGCGCGAGACGCATCAAAAACTTCTGCACTCATAAAGAGAGCCTTGGCATTTCTTTCACCAATGGCTTTGACTACATAAGGACTAATAACTGCGGGAATAAGTCCCAGTTTGACTTCTGAAAAACAAAATCGCGCTGAATGGGACGCAATAGCAATATCACAAGCAGCAGCTAACCCAGCACCACCACCAAAAGCGGAGCCATGTACCATGGCTATGGTTGGCTTGGGGCTTTCATGTAAAGTCCGCATTAAATTGCCTAATACCAGTGCGTCTTTTAAATTCTCTTCTTCACTAAAGTTAGCCATTTCTTGCATCCAGCTTAAATCTGCGCCAGCTGAGAAATGTTTTCCGTTCGCTTTTAATAGAATAACTCGAATTTTCGGATCAGCGATTGCCTTATCCAGCTGAGCTTGCATTGCCAGAAGCAGATGGTTGTCAAATGCATTGTGTTTGTCTACTCGATTGAGAGTTAACAGGCCAATATAATCTTGAGTTTCATATAATAATTCGCTCACAGTTTGTCCTTACATACGAAATACGCCAAAATGTGTTGATTTAATAGGGGCATTTAGTGCCGCAGATAAGCTTAATCCCAGTATTTTGCGCGTATCTTGAGGTGCAATAACGCCATCATCCCATAATCTTGCACTGGCATAGAATGGATGACCTTGCGTTTCATATTGAGACCGCATTTGTTGTTTAAAGATCTCTTCTTCTTCAATGGACCACTCGTGTCCTTGTTTACTGAGCTTATCACGGTTCACTTGAGCTAAAACATTCGCTGCTTGTTCTCCACCCATCACGGAAATACGTGAGTTAGGCCAAGACCATAAGAATCGCGGGGCATAAGCGCGTCCGCACATGGCATAATTTCCTGCACCAAAGCTTCCACCGACGATGACAGTAAATTTGGGCACATTGGCATTGGCGACAGCAGTAACCATTTTTGCTCCATGTTTGGCGATTCCCGAGGCTTCGTATTTAGAACCAACCATGAAACCAGTGATGTTTTGTAAAAATATTAAGGGGATTTTTCGTTGGCAACACAATTCAATAAAATGACTTGCTTTCAAGGCGCTTTCACTAAAAAGAATACCATTATTAGCAATAATCCCTACTGGATAACCATATAAATGGGCAAAACCACAAACTAGTGTTGTTCCAAAAAGTGCTTTAAATTCATCAAACTCTGAACCATCAACCAGACGTGCAATAATTTCACGGATATCAAAAGGCTTTCGGGGATCCGTAGGAACTATGCCATTAAGTTCTTGGCTATCATAGAGTGGCTCAATAGTTTCAATACGGTTTAAGTAAACTTCTTTGCGACGGTTTAAATTATTAATGGCAATTCGAGCCAAGTGCAATGCATGTGCATCATTTTCTGCACAATGATCTGCCACACCAGAATGTCTGCAATGTACATCAGCGCCACCTAATTCCTCTGCGCTAATAACTTCGCCAGTTGCTGCTTTCACCAGGGGAGGGCCACCAAGAAAAATAGTAGCTTGATTTTTTACCATAATGGACTCATCAGCCATAGCCGGTACGTAGGCACCTCCTGCTGTGCAGGAGCCCATGACTACTGCAATTTGAGGAATATTTTGTGCAGACATTTGTGCTTGATTAAAAAATATACGACCAAAATGATCACGATCAGGGAAAACCTCATCCTGATGAGGGAGAAATGCGCCGCCTGAATCAACCAAATAAATACAAGGCAAGTGGTTTGCTTGAGCAATTTCTTGGGCGCGAAGGTGTTTTTTTACAGTCAGGGGATAGTATGTTCCCCCTTTGACAGTGGCATCATTAATGACAATCATGCATTCTATCCCTGAAACCCAGCCTATCCCAGTAATGATACCTGCAGCAGGCACCGTATCTTCATAAACTTGATAAGCTGCGAGTTGAGATAACTCAAGAAAGGGGCTACCTGGATCAAGTAATTGTTGTAAGCGTTCGCGGGGCAATAATTTGCCATGTTTAAGATGCCTGGCGCGCGCTTTTTCATCCCCGCCTAAAGCGATTTGCTGAATTTTAGTTTGCAATTCATGAACCAATGCTTGCATGGCTGCCTGGTTTTCTTTGAATTCGTGGCTTGTGGTATTTATTTGACTGATTAATTTAGCCATGCTGAATTCCTCTCTTAACGCACCAGAATATCACTTAAGACGATGATGATCCAAATCACCCAGGTTATTGCAATAAAATGGGGCATATCACTGCCTTTGATTGCTCGATAAAGCAACGCTGGAATCGCTGTAATAATAATGGGGAGCATCACCAGAATCAAAATCTTACGAATAATTAACCCCCATCCGGTTTGGCTGAATATTGGAGTTAATTTGACATTTACATAGGTAAAAAATAAATCAATGTAAACCACAAGAAGGTGAGCATATTTCGCAAATATAACGATTAAAATACTAAGCAGTAGGTAAATAAAACTATGTCGTAACATGTACACCCTTTTTATTGTTATTATTTAGGATATTTTAATCCTTCTTTCCTACAAAGGCTATATTAACGCTTGAATCCCCATGCTTGCCACGGGGATTCGTTCAAAGTAGCAGTGACTTAGATTAGCTCTATTGCCATCGCAGTCGCTTCGCCGCCACCAATACATAAAGAGGCAATGCCACGTTTTTTACCTTCATGTTTTAACGCATGGATTAGAGTCACTAAAATTCTTGCTCCTGAAGCGCCAATAGGGTGTCCTAATGCGCAGGCTCCGCCATGAATATTAACTATCTCGGGATTAAGCTCAAGCTCTTTAATTGCAGCCATTGCCACTACCGCAAATGCTTCATTAATTTCATATAAATCGACATGACTCTGATTCCAACCCGCTTTATTCATGACTTTACGAATGGCCTCTACAGGTGCTGTAGTAAACCATTGTGGTTGATGTGCATGGCTTGCATGAGCAACAATGCGAGCAATAGGGCGCAGACCACGTTTCTCAGCATGGCCGGCACTCATTATAATCAGACTTGCAGCACCATCAGAAATTGAGCTGGAGTTTGCAGCAGTTACGGTACCATCAGCCTTAAATGCTGGTTTTAGTTGGGAGATTTTTGACAGTTTTGCTGCATCAGGCCCTTCGTCAACGGAAATTGTGACATCCCCTTTGCGTGAACTAATAGTAACAGGAGCAATTTCTTCAGCAAAAGCACCTGATTCAATGGCTTGTAATGCTTTGCTCATGGATTTTGTTGCATATTCATCTTGCTGTTCTCTGCTGAAATGGAAATGTTCAGCAGTAGTTTCTGCAAAACAGCCCATCAGCTGACCTTTATTATAGGCATCTTCTAATCCATCTAAAAACATGTGATCTTTGATTTCACCATGGCCTAATCGATATCCTGCACGTGCCTTGGCAAGTAAATAAGGCGCATTACTCATGCTTTCCATACCACTGGCAAGAATGACCTGAGCAGAGCCTGCTTTAATGAGATCATGAGCAAGCATAACGGCTTTCATTCCTGATCCACACATTTTATTAATTGTAGTTGCGCCTGCTGAATCTGGAATACCCGCTTTAATTGCTGCCTGGCGAGCTGGAGCTTGACCTATCCCCGCCTGGAGCACACAGCCACTAATCACTTCTTCAATTTCTGATGCTTTCAATCCTGCTTGTGAAAGGGCAGCCGCATGTGCAATGGCATTAAGTTCAGGAGCTGAAAGTGTAGAAAGGTTGCCTAGTAGTGCCCCCATAGGCGTTCTTTTGGCTGCAACAATGACTATATCTTGATGATCCATATTGATATTCCTTATGCTATTTCTTTAAAAAGTTCACGTCCAATAAGCATTCTTCTAATTTCAGAAGTGCCAGCACCGATTTCATATAGTTTAGCATCTCGGAGCAGACGTCCTGTAGGGTACTCATTTATATAACCATTACCACCAAGAATCTGTATAGCTTGTAAAGCCATTTGTGTTGCTTTTTCTGCAGTGTACAAAATAACCCCTGCAGCATCTTTACGACTAACTAACCCCTCATCGCAGGCTTTGGCAATAGCATATAAATAAGCCCGGCAAGCACTTAAATCAGTATACATATCAGCCAGTTTGCCCTGAATAAATTGAAACTCGCCAATTGCTTGTTCAAACTGTTTTCGCTCATGCACATAAGGTAAAACTACATCCATGCATGCTTGCATAATTCCTACAGGGCCTGCGGCAAGAATGGTTCTTTCATAATCAAGACCGCTCATTAATACTTTTACGCCCTCATTGATTTTGCCTAAAACTTGGTCAGATGATACCTCGCATTGTTCAAAGACTAATTCACAAGTATTTGAACCCCGCATCCCCAACTTGTCTAATTTTTGGGCCGTGGTAAAGCCAGGCATTCCTTTTTCAATAATAAATGCAGTAATCCCCTTACTACCAGCATGCTTGTCAGTTTTTGCATAAACAACCAGAACATTGGCGTCAGGACCATTGGTGATCCACATTTTCGTGCCATTAAGAATAAATTTATCGCCATAAGCTTGAGCATGTAATTGCATGCTAACGACATCTGAACCCGCATTAGCTTCACTCATTGCCAAG
>CAZTYT010000170.1:0-4988 GCA_964618245.1 uncultured Legionella sp.
TTACGAGATGTTATCCAATTAAATGCCAATAATTTTCGGATATTTGGTCCTGATGAAACCATATCAAATGGATTGGGTGCATTATTTCAAATAACGAACCGTCAATGGGATGCAAAACAAATTCCTTCAGATGAATTTTTATCGCCGCGAGGCAGAGTACTGGAAGTATTGAGTGAACATCAATGTGAGGGGTGGTTGGAAGGGTATTTGCTTACTGGCCGCCATGGACTTTTTAATTGTTATGAAGCATTTATTCATATTATTAGTTCCATGTTTAATCAGCATGCCAAATGGCTGAAGGTCACAGCGAATATTCCCTGGCGCAAAAAGATTGCCTCGCTAAACTATCTATTAACTTCCCATGTTTGGCGTCAAGACCACAATGGGTTTACGCATCAAGATCCTGGATTTATTGATCATGTGATTAATAAAAAACCGGAAATCACACGAATCTATTTGCCTCCCGATGCAAATTGTCTACTTTCAGTAATACATCATTGTTTACAGACAAAGCATTATGTCAATGCCGTGATAGCAGGAAAACACCCAAGCCCTCAATGGCTTTCTATGCAAGAAGCAAAGCAACACTGCGCCAATGGCATAGGGATTTGGGAATGGGCTAGTCATAACCATGGACAAACACCAGATATCGTCATGGCTTGTGCTGGTGATGTCCCTACCTTAGAAACACTGGCCGCAGTCTCCTTGTTACGCGAGCACTTACCCCATATTAAAATCCGGGTAATTAATGTGGTGGATTTAATGACGTTGCAATCAGAAGAAGAGCATCCCCATGGATTAGGTGATGAGGCGTTTGATAGCTTGTTTACTTGCGATAAGCCAGTAATTTTTGCTTTTCATGGTTATCCGTGGTTAATCCATCGTTTAACTTGCAATCGCTCCAACCATAAAAACATTCATGTGAGAGGTTATAAGGAAGAGGGCACCATTACTACTCCTTTTGATATGACCGTATTAAATCAATTGGACCGTTTTCACCTGGTGATGGATGTATTAGCCCAGTTACCGGTGATAGGAGAAAAAGAGCAGGCTCTATTGCAGTTAGTCAAAGCAAAACTGGTGGAGCATCAAAACTACATTAAACAACATGGGATAGATCTCCCTGAAATTAGAAATTGGAAATGGCGTAACGCGCAATGTTAATAAAAGATTTTGTGGCTTAGTAGGGAAACTTAGCCACAAACTTCCAGCATTATTCAATTCAAAATATTTTCGAGAGTTTTCTCGAGGTTGGAATAAATCGCAATGGTTTTTTTAATAATAAATTAATGGCATCATTCATTATCACAGATGATGGAAGGAGGCATTGATGAAAAAAATAGGACCGGGAATTATTTTTCTTCTCACGCAAATACCACTTATTTGCGCTGCTCAAGAAACGGCAATAGAGTGTACATTGCAAGGATTAAAAGAGAAGATTGTATTTACCCCACCACAAAAAACAGGCCACTTACCAGACATTGATTTTGCGTATCCAGTGGATACAACCATTTTTAGTATGAGAGAAAAAAATTTACTTCTTGTTGCGATGGATCGTGCGGATAAATCCCGTCTGCGAATTGTGATTTCTGCGCAAGTTAACCCTCTCACTCATGAATATAAAGGGCAATTTGTGACTGATTCAGGTGGTAATGAACTGCAATTAGACAATGGCATTGTTTCTTGTAAGTCAAAGTAAATAGCAAGTCCCGATTGGTCATTTTACAGGAGTAAGAGCAAGTGTTAGACAAAATAAAGGAATTTTTTATTGGAAATTTGGATTCTGCTAGCTTAAAAGATGAAATAAGACAAAGTCAGTCAGCTGTTGTCGTAAAGGATTTTGGGGTAATTGGCGGTAAGGTTTATTTTGTCAAACCTAAAGATGGTATCGAGTTGCCTGCTTTTTTGGAGCAGTTTGATAAGTTTCCTCAAGGGCGTTCAGCCGATAACATTGTGAATTTTTTTGTAGGTGGCCCATTTATTTTAACCAGGACTGACACCAATGTCATTCACTATCATAAGCTATACACTCAAAGCCTTAGTCGTTTTGATGATTACGTACAATACATCATTACTGCATTGAAAGATCATTTACATTCAACCACAAATTTAAAAGAACTGATTACCAATGTCGTAAGACAAGCTTTAGCCAAGGGGCTATTTAATATTGATCAACTAACACCGGAGTTTGCTAAAGCACTTGAAAGTTTTAGTCAAATTAATCAAGAGGAAAATAATAGTTTTGCGCAAACCGTTTTGTTCCACTTGATTGGCACTTATTATTTGTCTTTATTGAAATTTAAATCAGATTTTTCACAAGCACGTAGTCAATATATTGAATCCGCCACCGCATTTATACGCAGCCAAACCGCTAATATCCTTAAGGATTTTCAGTCATACATGGCAAATGAGACAGTAACTAATCTTCTTTCCCTGTCAGTGATTGAGTTACTAAAGGAGCAGCATCCTTTACTTCGTGATGATCGCGGACAATTATCAAAATTTATGAGTGAAAACGCAATCCAACCTTATCTTGAAGATGCCTATATTCGAACTTTGCCGGCTAGTATTTTTCCTGGTGATAATTTAATCACCATCCTTATGTGTGCCATTATGGCTTTAAACGAAAATAACAACTTAGTCAGTGAACTGCGGCAGGAAATTGAGGAGGCACAACTTTTAGAAGATAACGATAAATCGATACCTGGCAAGATAAATGAAAACAAAGCAAATAATGGTTTGTTGCATCGAGTTTACTTGGAATCATTACGACGAGAATCCTTGCAAAAAAACGTAGATGAATTGGAATTTGGTTCATTAATTTGGCGCTACAATGAAGAGGCAATCGAAATAGATGGTCAAATCATTCCGAAAAACTCCATGGTTGCATTAATCAACAGCATGCCGCGTTTTGATAGCGCCAAATGGGAAAAACCCGAACAATTTAATCCTCAGCGTTTTTTTAATAAAACCAATGAACAAAGCCCTGCTTCTATATTTTCCTACGGAAAAAGGAAATGTCCAGGACAGGCAATTTCTGAGTACATATTCAAAACATTTATCGCATACTTAGTGATGAATTTTGATTTTTCCTTGGAGCTAGATGAGAAAAATTCTGCGTCTATTCATTTAACAGCGAGGGAGGAGCAGCAAATAACGTCGACGAATTATTGGCAGTAAAATGAATGCATTTTCATGCTCCTAGGCTATTTAATTTTCTTTTAAGTGATTGAATTATTGTCACTTATGGTGTTATTTTTACGGTTTCAGCAAAGATACATGGATGAGGCAAAAAAATGAGTAATGAAGAAATTATTGAAACAAAAGTTTTTGCAGACAGTACAGTCTCTTTTTTTGCTCCCGCAAAAACTGCTTGGATAATGGAAAAATACACCACAAGTGATGAGCATTTGCCTGCGGGAACGACTGAAAAACCGGAAGAGCATCCAGTAAAAGTTTTTCCTTAACCGCAACCTGCTCTATTTTTCTAAAGGATAAGAAGATGTATAACAAGGAAAGCAAGCCTGGTTTTTTTTGTTGTATCAGCATCAGTTCAACAAGAAACATATGCGAATCAAACCGCTGAAAAGCTTTATCAGAACATAACGCACATTGATAAACACTCGCTATTAGTTGCTCAGGCTTTATTTTCACGTCAAGATAGCCAATCCTTAGATTACCAAAATAGGTTAGTCAAAAAATTAGCTTCTGTCGTTGAGCTAAAAAAAAATGCCGGCTTCAATTCAAGAACAGTGGGCTGCTTTACTTACAATCTATGGCAAAAGGCAAGATTTGTCTTTAGTCAGTCGAGCCCATGCATTGATGGCTATAGGTAATTTTCAAGGTAATCATCAGCCTGTTGATACTGCATTGATTGATATTTTATGGCAAAAATTAATGTGCGATGTCATTGCTGCTTTTAAGTACTTACGAATTATTGCACCTCGCCTGAACCCAGAACAGCGCCTTAAGTTTTTGCCACTTATTCTTAAAAAACTTTATGACTCAAGCGATAGGGTGAGGCAAGCAGCTAGCGATTGCATGCTGGATTTTTTTGCCTATCTTAAAAAAGAAGCGCGTCTAACGATGATTGCCGAAATGATCACTAATATGGATGATCCGGGAAATCATTGGAAACGCATTGGGGCTCGGGAATTTCTTTCCGTAATTATCGATGAGCTTAGAGATGAGCAAATTCAGGAAGCATTTAAAAAAAGTTATGCCTTAATAAATGAAAAGAATATTTTTAGTCCTATTTGTTATCCTACTTTCTCCTTGTTAAAAGCACTTGCTGCCAGGTTACCAGAACTGCAAGTAACTAACTTCATAGAAGAGATAATTGCAAAAATTGAGGCTAAGAGTATAGAGGAGGACTGGTTAAACATCATTCCGAGTTTTGCCGTTCGTCTGCCCCAAGCACCTAGAGTCAAATGGATTCCCCGATTAGGCCAGCTCCTCCAGACAAGAAGTTTAACTTCCTCCGAAATGGCTCGCGACTGTTTAGTTGCTTTGGCATTGGATGAGATAACTTTGGAGGAGTTAATTGATTTTATAACGATTTTATTAAGCGATGAACAAAAGCAAAAACAAGCGTTATTACTAATAGACCAGTTAGCTGAAAAATTAAATCAGCAACATATTGATAAGTTACTTCCCCACATCCAGTCTATTTTCAATCATGCAACTGGCAGTACTTACGTTACTGCATTGTGTAGCATGGTGATTTTTGCCAAGCATTTAAATACGCAGCAATTAGCGAAATTACTCAATGTGGTCACAAATGATTTAAAATACCAGGATGAAATAGCATTCTTATGTTTGCCAAAGTTAGTTCCTTATCTCAGTGAGGAAATACATGGTCAATGGTGTGAGTTGCTCATCGAAATGTTGGGAGCAAAATATCCTATTACGCAAGATAATGCGGCTGAAGCTTTGCTAGCGTTAATCCCTCGAGTTAAGAATGAAGCGCAGATAGCTTTATTACTTTT
>CAZTYT010000171.1:0-4941 GCA_964618245.1 uncultured Legionella sp.
CGACAACAATTTTATGAAGGATAGTCCTGTCATTTTCATATTTTTGTTTTAAATCAAACTGTAATTTTTCTATCAGTAACTTTAGATACGCTAAGTCACTCGCTTCTACTGCCGCCAAAAAAGCAGAAAGCGTAGTCCGTTGATAAGTGGCATTCATAATTGGTGTCATTGTAACTTCTAAACTCCAGCCTAACGTTTTATAGATAATCCGTTTCATGTTTTGCAAAAAATTAATAATTTAAACCTCATTTTGCAGCACTTACTTTTATATTCCTAGCGAATAATAGTTTGATTAAACAAAGAGAAATGGCTGAGACGGGCAAACAAGTTAAACTTGGCTTTTTCTTATTAATAAGAAGTTTGATTTTTTTGGATTTTCTTTAATTGATCTCAAAAGATACTTATGGTACCTTTAGCGGCACAATAGACAATTAAGAACCCATTATGATCAAAAATAACCTATATAATGTCATTAAAGAATTAAATCTAATTTCTTCAGCTGATATTCCAAATGTGACTTCCACCCAATTATCAATTGCTAGAAGCGGTACAGCTTATTATTTGTTTAATCTACCGGAAGTTCAAGAATTAAAAATAAGTAATTATCAACTGACTGAGCATCATATTAGTGTATATAAGGAGCATGAAGAAGGTTTCTCTAAAAGCCAGTACCATTACACTGCTATTTTTGAAAATCGTATGGGAATAAAATATCGCTTGCATGTGTTTTTTGATGCACAGGATAAGCTAGTGGACAATCCTGCCTTCGCTAAATTGGTTGATGAGGATGAAAATATTTATGAACCGGTAAGCGCTGGTGAAGAAAAGAATGAATTTATTGACTTGGCTTGCTTATATACTTCTGACTGGGCTTCTTACGTCAGGAATCAACAATCCAAGATGGCTGAGAAATTAGCGAAAGAGTGTGCTGTTTTAGAGAAAGCCACTAGCGATTTGTCCATTAATTTAGAATTAAATAAAGAGCCCTACATTGCATCTTTAGAGCAACAAATAGAGAAATTACGCAAACTTTCGCTATTTGTTACTAATCCTCGCCCACTATTAGAAACTGCATTTTTTCTCAATCAAATTAGGGATTCTCTTATTCCAGACGAAGATATTTCAGACGAACAATTAATAGTAGGCTTGAATCGATCGAAAGAAACACTACCGCCAATGGTAGAGCCAACTAAAGAGACCGCTCCCTCTACAGAAACAGGAAATGGAAAATTACCTTCGACTCCCCAACCACAAGCTGCTTTAGAAGTGAAGCGTTCGTTACTTCAAGATTTCGGTAGCGCTTATAATGATGTTTTAGCACTTGACGAAGATATTTCGGAGGAACAATTAATAGTAGGCTTGAATCGATCGAAAGAAACACTACCGCCAATGGTAGAGCCAACTAAAGAGACCGCTCCCTCTACAGAAACAGGAAATGGAAAATTACCTTCGACTCCCCAACCACAAGCTGCTTTAGAAGTGAAGCGTTCGTTACTTCAAGATTTCGGTAGCGCTTATAATGATGTTTTAGCACTTGACGAAGATATTTCGGAGGAACAATTAATAGCGAGCTTGAATCGATTATTTTTATTAGTGAATACAAAAGAATCTGATTTACGATTAGGTCTTTGCAAGGCATCTACCGCCTATTTGCAAGAATTACAGGCATTGAATGCAAAAATGCTGGCGAGCGCAAGCAAGGTCTTAAAAAGACTTCTCATAATGGGAGAATATAGCAAGGCTGAACAATTGAAAGATTTTTATTCTTTCCTGCCGATGAATGATATGGTTCATCTTGCTTTAAGCAGAAACCAGGGCCCTTTATTTGAGTTTTTACTGAACAATGAAATTACTACTACAGGCTATAAAAATTTCACCATCAATGACCAAAAATATTCCTCATTAATGGAGTATTGTTTTCAAAATACCAATCACAAAACATCAAAAGCTGCTATTTTTGAAGTCTTGGTTCAACAGGATCCTTTTTCTTTATTAGCTCAAGATAACGAAGGGTTACCTTTTATTGGCACTTTGTTGCTTCAGGAAAATCATCCTCTTAGAAAAGTTTTGGA
Source organism: uncultured Legionella sp. (assembly GCA_964618245.1). Classification (GTDB taxonomy): domain Bacteria; phylum Pseudomonadota; class Gammaproteobacteria; order Legionellales; family Legionellaceae; genus Legionella. The sequence goes on from CAZTYT010000171.1 coordinate 2,073, forward strand.
ACAAAATCTTGATCTTACCATGCGTAATCATGAGTTTCTCAAACGTTTTAAGCAACGCTTATTGCTTATCTCCTCAAAACCTAATTGCTCAGCAGATTTACACGAAAAAATTAGTTGTTTATTAGATGAGAGTCGAAATAAGCAGACCGAGTTAAAACATTATACCGATCTTACCGGCACTTGGTTTCCCAAAACACAAGCCCAGTTAAACCGTGAGGTTACAAAAGTAGTAGGTGAATCACTTGTTAAACGACTTCAAGATGATCCTGAGATCTGCTTATGGAATAGGGAATTAGAAATGAAACTTAAAGTTTTATTGCAAAAATTACCTCGACAGGAAAAAGAAAAGTACTCAAGACAAGTTAAAATTAATTTAGAAACAATAAGAAAAAGAATCGCTTCGTTTTCAAATCCAAATGCAGAGGATATATTTGATTTAACCAAAACGCAGGTCCTTGAACAACAACAATATGCAATAAAAATTATTGACCTACGAGAGAAACTATTTACTGTTCAAAAGAAACTGGCAAAAAAACCTTCAAAACAAAACCAACTTTTAACGCAACAGACAAAAATTATCAATGAAATAAATCAGTTAAGCGCGAAAATTATGAATACTGAGGAAACAGTAGCCTCTGAGCTGGAGCCTGCGATTAAGTTGTTAAAAAAGCTGGAAAATATGTTTTCTTATTTTGCTAATAGCAACGACAATAACAGCATAACCCCAGACAATATATTTGAGTATTTCAATCAATTAAAACTTGCTGAGGAAAGTCCTACAAAGCCTGACTCTTCGCCTCGTGTGAATCCATACTAAGGATGAAGTAGATTATCGCCTCATTATTTATTAATTTAAATAATAAAGGCGATAATCCCAGTTATTTTGTTGTCGAAACAATGGTAAAAGCAAAGCGCTATTATTTGGTACTGAGAAGTTGATTTAATTTAGCCTTAATTTTGTCTCTTGTTTCAATTAATTGCTTGTCATTTGCATACTTTGTCCTTGGCCAAAAAAAACCTTTTAAACCATCGCCCTTATTCCTAGGGACAATATGGATATGAAGATGCTCAACACTTTGGCTCACCGTATTATTCATTGCAATAAAGCTTCCCTCTGCATCCATCGCTTGTTCAACCGCACGACCGATAGATTGTGCTAATAAAAATAACGGCGAGATGAGCGAAGGTGGAAGATCATAAAATGTTTTATAATGAGCCTTGGGTGCCAGTAAAGTATGACCGATAAATAGAGGTCGGATATCTAAAAAAGCAATGAAAAAATCATCTTCATAAATAATATAAGCGGTTTCTTTTTTCTCCCCAATCAAATCAATAATGCATTCTTTTCCCATGATCTCCCTTATTTACATCATTAAATAATTCCAATCATCTCTTAATTCCTGGTTTTGTAACATCATAAAATTAGGCCTTAAATTTCTAACGTATTGATTGCTATTTTTAACAATAATTTAGAAAGGCGGCTTTAAGGAATTTGTCTCCATTTGTTTATTTTGATCTGGCGTTTTAAAAATTGATATCGTAGGTGCAATTTCCTTTTTAAAATTCATCAAAAACCTATTTCGGGTATATTCTGATGCTTGCATTGCAGAGCAATGTTGCTTGAATTCATACAATAAGGTTATTACATCTTTGAAGCTATTTTTGTTAGGGGTCTCCAAGTAATTTTTTATTTTATTTTTTAAATCTTCGTCATCGATAATTACAAGCAGTTCTTTAATAACTAAATTCCAATCTGCATAATCATTATGCTCAATAACAGCTTGGTAATAGCGTTCACATTCAAAATTAGCCATAAAAGTAGAAACGACATGCAATAAAGAATCGTAATCATGAGAAAAAGCAAACTTGAAATCGTCTTTAGTGAATTGAAAAGAAATTGCTTTCATCGGACGATAATAGGCAGTATATTGAAGATTCCACGATGCGCTTAACAATGGGCTAAACTTCAATTTTTCATAAAATAGATGTGCATCTTTTTCTGAATCTAAAGCAATATGCCCTTCAAAACCTAATAAGTAGGATAGTTTAATAGTAAATTCAATCAAAGCCGTACCAACCAACTTAATTGGTGCATCAGTATCATGCGTTTGGTTCACTATACTTCGGATCCAAACAAAGGCTGATTTTTTCTCTAATACCAAAGTACCTATGACACTATCTGAATTGCCAAATTCTATTGCTAATAGCTTCGCCGAGTTTTTTATTTGCAGAATATTAAGCGGATAAAAAACACCCTCTTTATGAGGGATAGTGGTCAATTTGATGTTTTTAATTAAATTGATTTCATCTTCAAAAAACATAAATTTTCTCAAAACAGTATAAAAATTTACTTTAATATAACATGCCATTGACTCAAAAATAAACAAAAACCACCTCGATTAGAGGAGAAGTTATCCTATGTCCAGAAATGAAATTGAAGAAATTGTGAGCGAAAATATCTTAGGAGTGGCTTTGCTTTGTTTGCCTAAAGAAGAGGACTTCAAATGTTAAATAGTTTTAACAAAAAGCTTGGCTCATTTCTTGGTTGGAACCAACCTAATAAGTAAAATGCTTCCTATGACTGCAAAGAGTGCACCATATAAAAACACCGCTGCATGGCCGACACGATCCCATAATAAACCTGCAATCACACTTGCAAATAATCCTAATAAACCAATGGTTGCGTTATACCAACCTATACCACTGGCATGAAGTTCCTCTGGTAATAAATCAATTGCCAATACCTTACCTACCGTGCGAAATATGCCTTGATAAATCCCATAAAATAGAAAGAGTACAGCAATCAGCTTAATGTTTTGCGTTAATGCAAACCCTAAATAAGTCACACCAAAAATGATAAAAGCGGCCA
>CAZTYT010000172.1:0-4933 GCA_964618245.1 uncultured Legionella sp.
TGATCCACCATGTGGCATAGGTTGAAAATTTATATCCGCGGCGATATTCGAACTTGTCCACCGCCTTCATCAAACCTATATTACCCTCTTGAATCAAATCCAAAAATTGCAATCCGCGATTAGTATATTTTTTGGCGATGGAAATCACGAGTCGCAAGTTTGCCTCAATCATTTCCTTTTTTGCACGATTAGATTCTTTATCACCTTTTTGTACAGTGGAGACAATGCGCTTATACTCCGCTAAAGATAGGGCCGATTCAGCAGCAATGGCATCAATTTGATCTCGAATAGCCCCCAAATCTTTCGTATGACGATCAAAAAATTTATCCCATGCCTTTCCGACTAATTTTTTCGGTGCAGACTTAATATCACCAGACAGCAAGGCATCTTCATATTTCGCTAAAAACTCTTCACGTTTAACCCCACATTCTATTGCAAGGCGCATCATGCGCCCTTCAAGCGATACAAGATCACGGTTCATTTTATAAAGCCGTTCAATCAATTGATCAATCCGCGCGGTATTGAGCCGCACCTCATTCATCAATGTCACCATCTCAGCCTTATGATCATTATATTTTTTGAGTGTAGCATGGCTCACATTTTTGCCTGCTTCAATTTTTTCCTGCTGGGATTTTTGCAGCTTTTTATAAGTTTTTTTGATTTGCTCAAAAATCGGATAGACTTTTGGTGCAAGCTCTAGTTCCATGGCCACCAATGAGAGTGAGTTTTCATCCATTTCCTCACTGCCGGCAGCATCCTCATCCTCTACGTCAACAGGGGCTATAGGTTCATCAAGCTTAACTTTGACCTTTTCTTTGAGTTTATCCTTTTCTTTAAGTACTGCTGGTGCAACAGGAGCAGTAGCCGCAACACCTTCAGGAGCACCATACCCGCCGTCACCGCCATATGTTGCATCCAAATCGATAACTTCACGCAACAAGATATCACCTGTCAGCAAAGCTTCATACCAAGCGATAATAGATTCAATGGCCAATGGAGATTCGCAGATCCCACCAATCATAGTCTCTCTTCCCGCCTCAATACGCTTAGCGATGGCCACTTCCCCCTCACGTGAAAGCAGCTCTACGGTTCCCATTTCTCTCAAATACATACGCACCGGATCATCCGTACGCCCCGTATCATCGTCAGAAATATTTCCCCCACCCTCATATTCTTCGTCAGTATTAGTGGTTTGTGCAGAATCAGTCTCTTCTCCAATATCATCTGCATTGTCTATTAACTGAACACCAGATTCGGAAATTGCTGACATAGCATCTTCAATTTGATCAGAAGAAAACTCTTCTGCAGGTAACATATTGTTGAGGTCATCATAGGTCACATAACCCTGCTCTTTTCCTTTTGAGATCAAGCGTTTGACTATCTTTTCTAGGTTACCTTTTTGGCCTGTAGTTACCATTAATTCAGCAGGCGGCTTTTTTTCCTCAGCACTATTGCTTTTGGCTAATTTTGCCGAGGCCATTTTAGATTTTTTTACAGATTGGCCGGTGCTGCTCCTTTGCGATGAGTCCTTCGGGTCATTTTTTTTCTGTGGGAGAGGGGGGTTTTTGGCCATATTGTTTAACTTATCCGAAGTCTTGTGTTGAATGGGCTGGTTTATAATAGTTTGAGTGGCAGGTTTTTGAGTAGTAAATTCTTGTTTTTTATCATTCCTCATTTTTTTAGCCGCCCTTTGCGAATATCCTACTTCTGATCCATTATTCTCCAATTTTTTGCTAGAGCGTTTTATAGTGGATTTTGTCATAGATGCAAGGGTTTTTGTCGTCGCAAGCTTGGAAGCTCTAGCTTTTGGCTTAATACCGTCAAGCTTTTGGGCATTTTTATTAGTCGAGTTTTTATCGTCTATCTTTGCTATTTTTTTGTTAGCCACTAGCTTAACTGTAGACTTCGTTTTCAATTTAGCAACTGGCTTCTCTAGTGATTTTGCATGAGATTTTAAGCCTGACTTAGCGTGTTCTTTTTTGTTTGAGGGGTTTGACTCCAGTTTTTTTGAAGATTTAGAGGTTGTTTTAACAGCTGACTTTTGGCTTTTTTTAGATACAGATTTCGTTTTTTTTTCAGAATTATCAGCGGTTTTTTTATGCGCTGCTTTCCCCTTAGTAATTACTTTCGAGGGAGCAGCAGACTTACTTTTTTTTGCGGTACCTAGTGGTTTTTTGTTTGCCGCCATTTTTGAGACCTGTTATAAGCTATTACATCGTGAAATGTTTTAATCTAAAATCGTTAATCTTTTATAAAATTCGTTGTTTAATCAAATATTTGTATTGGATTTTTGCCACTTGGCTAGCACCGCTGCGTCATTTTAGGTTCCCTAATTTGGCATTAAGACAACGCACGTAACAAACGCCAACTAAGACGATCAACAACTATAGTCGATTCGCGTCTATAGTAAAACCCAAAAGTGACGATAAATCAAATAGTTTTCATACTTCAGTGTAAAAGCGGCTTAATTACCGTAATTTTAAATTAAAGTAACATAGAACGAATGGCCAAAATTGCATTTTGGTAGTAATTTTAGATAAAGATTCTTATTTTACTCGAAATTGGCCATATTCCGAATCACCAATTGAGATTAAGGCCCCTATTGCTCATGCTCATCACTGAGGTATTTTTGGTAAATCAAAAAAAGGGGGTGAAAAAAAGGATAGAAAAGCCCAGAAATTATAATATTCGCTCCTAGAAACCACGGATTAGGAAGCTTAGATTCAGTCATCGCATATACTACCCCCTCAAACACTTTGAGCAGACTAATAGCCACAAAAAAAACCCGCCCACATCATATGCCAAGGTTGTCCTAATAAAAACCGTCTTTGGCCTCGGATAATTAATGCCAACACCATAAACGAGAAGGCATTGAGCCCCAGCAGGCCCCCAGAGAGAATATCTAGCAAAATACCTAAGGCAAAAACCAATGGATAGGGCCACAAGGAGGGCCTATAGATCAGCCAAAAATAGAGTCCAATAACAATAAACCCCTGACGAATATCGCCAACATCAAGCAACGGCCACTTAATTAGCGACGCCAAAAGCAAAAAAACCAACATCGCATACACACCCGCAAATTTGAGCAGCCGTAAAATGCTTAGATAAAAATCGTATAGAAAATCAGACATATCGGAGTGAACCGCAGATAAAAATTTACTGCTCAATCGCATTCTCAGCGCTAGAGGGCGTTATTAATGAGGGTGATTCTGGATGTGAAATCGGCGCAGTAGATGAGCCTGAAGAATCAAGTGATCCAGAGGCAGGAAATCTCAATCCTTGCAAACTTCTTTTTAGCTCAGGGTCCATGGGACGCTCCACAATTTGTACATAATCTTCACCTTCAGGGTCAGAAAGCAATCGGACTTTCACCTCACCATTTTTGACCGAAATAATCTCTCCGATTGGTAAACCTGCTGGAAACATACCACCAATACCTGAAGTTACCACGCGACCACCTTTTTTTATTAGGGCGTCAGGAGCAAAATGGGCTAAATATAACCTATCATCGTTATTACCCATAAGCATTGCTCTTTGATTAACACCCTCTATAATTACAGGAATATGTGAATTTATATCTGTAAGGAGGAGTACGCGAGAAGCTCGATCTCCAGACTCAATAATTCGACCGATCATACCGTTTCTACCCATTACCGCCTGCCCTTCCTCCGCGCCGTCTATTGTACCTGCTTGAATTAGAAGTGTGCGGACATATGAAGAGCCGGAGTCGCCTATAACACGGCTTGTAATATAAGTTTGCTCTGCTTCTGGTAACACATTCAACAAGTCCTTAAGAGACTGGTTTTCTGCACGAAGCAAAAGTGCTGTTTGGTACCATTCTTTAAGTTGATCATTTTCAGTTTTAAGGCGCGCATTCTCCGCACGTATATTGGTTAGCCCCGTCATTTCTCCTACCCAATTTTCTACTGCTTGAACAGGCCATGATAAAGTTGACAAAATTGGTTCAAATGCATCAATCGTTGCAATTCTTGACTCTTTCCACCGAGCGGGATTAATCAAAGAAATTAACAATAAAACCCCAGCGATAAATGTCAAAAACAAGGGGGAATATCTGGAAATACGCGCACTTAAGGAGGCAGCTCGCACGGGCTTGCGTGCGGACGCGGATGGACTCTGTCGGCGAGAATATAAACTATTCATCTTTGCAGTATCAACGCTCTGCTTAAAAATTTTTCATGTAAAACAAAGCATATTTCTTTTGTTTTGATAAGATAACACTAGTATATCACAAATTTGGCTTGCGAGCATCTTGCTATTTTAAAAAAGCAGTTGCTTTACCATCGACTCGAGAATTAGCAGCGCAATAATAACGACAATGGGCGTAAGGTCAATCGTCCCCACGGGGGGTACATATTTACGAACTCGTTTCAAGACTGGCTCTGTCAAACGATCAAATAAATTCATTAAATTTCTCGCTTGCTGATTGTTTAAATTCATAACGCCAAAAATTACCAACCAAGAGATAGTAACCTTTAAGATAATAATAAAGATATAAGCATCAATCGCAAACGATAATAGCTTAACTAAAATGATAGCCATCGCCAAGAACCTCCATCAAACATCAAGCATATAAATATAACAGTAAAAAAGCTTCTTAAAGTAATCTAAATTGATTTAGATGGTAAATTATTAATCATACAATTTTATAATAACAAGAGGGAATGTATGATTCAGCTCATTTGATACTGGGGTTTTTGAAAATTCTACGCACTTATCACTATATTTTATTGCTTATTATATATTGCCTAACTGTTGCTACGCATGCAGCGGAAGCAAGCTCTATATGCAATCCACATCAATCTCCGAGAGTAAATATAAAAACATCCACTAACAATATAACTTATAATTTTACCCAGAGCATGAAACAGCTGGACACACAGAGCATTGATACGGTGAACCCATACGGAAATGA
>CAZTYT010000173.1:0-4931 GCA_964618245.1 uncultured Legionella sp.
GAAAAGGATAGTTTGAGCCAATGTTTTATCCGTGTTAAACACAGTAAAATAGACTTTTGCGTGCCCTAAATCAGCAGCAACTTTTACTGCTGAGATTGTCACAATACCATTTAGGCGAGGATCCTTTACTTCTTGAGGAATGATCTGCGCTAACTTACGCTGGATCATTTCTGCAACCCTATCTGTACGTTTAAAACTTTGACCCATTTTTATAAATCACGCTTAATTTCAACAGTTTCATACACTTCAATCAAGTCGCCTGGTTTGACGTCATTGTAATTTTTCACCCCAATACCACATTCAAAGCCTTGGCGTACTTCAACAACGTCATCTTTAAATCGTCTTAATGATTCCAATGTACCTTCATAAATAACCACATTCTGCCGTAGTACGCGAATGGGGTTATTGCGTTTAATAACGCCTTCGATCACCATACATCCTGCAATAGCACCTAACTTAGGTGATTTAAAGACATCACGAACTTCTGCAATACCTACAATTTCTTCTTTAAATTGTGGCGCCAACATGCCGGTTAAAGCACCTTTAATTTGATCCACAATGTCATAAATCACGCTATAATAGTGCAGAGCAACAGACTCATGTTCTGCCAAGCGCTTGGCACTTGCATCTGCCCTGACGTTAAAACCAATTAAAATTGCATTAGAAGCAATAGCCAAGTGGACATCCGATTCCGTGATCCCACCGACTCCACTGGAAATAACTGCCACTTTTACTTCGTCGTTAGATAATTTGACTAGTGCATCAGCAATCGCTTCCACAGAACCTTGTACGTCCGCTTTAAGTACAATATTTAGTACTTTTGATTCACTGGCGGTCATATTTTCCATAATACCTTCTAAAGAAGATTTTTGGCGTCTTGCTAATTTTACATCGCGGAACTTACCTTGACGGAATAAAGCAACCTCACGCGCCTTTTTCTCATCCGGTACAACCACTGCCTCATCTCCAGCATGAGGAATTGCGGATAACCCCAAAACTTCTACAGGGATAGAAGGACCAGCACTAGCGACCATATCGCCATTATCACTGACCAATGCCCGCACTCGACCATATTGGAATCCAGCTAAAATAATATCACCTTTATGTAGAGTCCCGCTTTGGACTAATACGGTAGCTACAGGGCCTCGACCTTTATCTAAGCGAGATTCAATGACCACCCCTTTAGCAGCACCATCAGTTAAAGCAGTTAACTCTAAAACCTCTGCCTGAAGCAAAATAGCATCGAGCAGTTCATCAATACCTGTTCCAGATTTGGCAGAAATATTGACAAACATCGTATCTCCACCCCAAGGCTCAGGAATTACTTCATATACAGTAAGCTCATTCATGACTCGATCAGGATCAGCATCAGGCTTATCAATTTTGTTAATTGCAACAATAATAGGCACCTTAGCTGCTTTTGCATGCTGAATTGCTTCAATTGTCTGTGGTTTAACACCGTCATCTGCAGCAACAATCAAAATTACGATATCTGTTACCTGGGCGCCACGAGCACGCATCGCAGTAAACGCAGCGTGACCTGGGGTATCTAAGAAAGTAATTTCACCTTTAGGCGTACTCACGTGGTATGCACCAATATGCTGCGTAATACCGCCAGCTTCACCAGACGCGACTTTAGTACGACGAATATAATCCAGCAGCGAAGTTTTACCATGATCCACGTGCCCCATAATAGTTACTACAGGAGCGCGCGATTCGCGATGGCTACCTTTGGAGATAGCTTCACCTAATCCAGCTTCAATTGCATCTTCTTTGATCACATGTGGCTTATGCCCCATTTCCTCTACTACGATAACGGCAGTCTCTTGATCAATAACCTGGTTAATAGTTGCCATTGCACCAAGGCTCATCATCACTTTAATTACTTCGGCTGCTTTAACCGACATTCGTTTAGCCAATTCAGCCACGGTAACAGTTTCAGGAATTAAAACTTCGCGAACTACTGGGGCAGTAGGTAAAGCAAAACCATGAGTCAACGTTTCTTCAGCTTCTTTATATTTATCAGATTTTTCTGTGCCCTTGCGCTTTTTAAATTTACTACGACTTCGGCGATGGCCTTCTTGTTCTTCATCATCGCCCCGATCATAACTCGTTTGATACTTAGGTTTTTTCTTTGCTTTTTTAAAGTCGGAAGATTCAGACTCAGGAGGAGACTGTTCAAAATGTTTCTTTTTACTTATTTTTTCAGATTTGGATTCCTCTTTAATCGGCAACTCCATATCTTCAATCTCATCTATTGCATCTGTGGCACTATGAGCTACGACTTCTATAGGCTCTACTTCATCATTTTGTTTATTTTCTTCAGCCTCAGGAACTATGACATCGTTTCCTTGCTCGGCAACATCAATAATACCTTCTGAGGTAATCTCATCATTTTCACTAGTTGTTTCTTCGTTCTCTGCAACTTCATGAGCTGGTATTACCTCAGAAATCTCAATGCTTTCTACTTCAGTAGTTCCTAACACTGGTTCTTTTTCTTCAACAGTAATTGTCTCTTCTTCGGCTTCTCTTTGTTCAGGAACATTATTGCGGTTAACAAAAACTTTTCTTTTACGTACTTCAATATTAACCGTCTTACCACTATGCACGTCATGACCTACTGTCACTTGAGATATGCTCTTACGTCTTAGTGTTATTCTTTCAGGTGCAGCACGTGAATCAGGCGAAGAACTACCTTTCAAATGATTGAGAAGGATACGCTTTTGTTCTTCATTCACAGTTTGATGATCATCAGTAAAAGATAATCCTGCTTCCTGTAACTGGTTCAATAAGCTTTCCACCGAAATACCAACGACTTGTGCTAATTGTTTAACCGTCACATCCGCCATATTTAATCCCCTTTCAGCAGCCTATGCTATCTTCATTTATCGTGAAAATAACAACATTCTGAAACATGTTAGTATGATAATGCCTCTTAGGTGCTGTTGCCATATTTGGCACGCTAGTAAAAACAACACCTAGCAAGAGGCAAAGGTACCCATGATTTTAAGAAAACCATGGTTCTCTGGCCTTCATAATTAAAGCGCCAGCTTTTTCTTCTGTTATCCCCTCAATTTCTAATAATTCATCGACAGATTGCTCTGCTAACTCTTCCATTGAGGTAATTCCTCTTTGTGCTAATCTGTTAGCCAGCTCCGCTGTCATACCTTCCATATTTAATAAAGTTTTATCCGGTGTTCCCGCGATATTTTTATCGGAAGAAAGAGCCATAGTAAGCAATTTGTCATTTGCCCTATTGCGTAGCTCTTCAATAATTTCTTCGTCGAATTCTTCTATCGCCAATAATTCCTCTTTCGGAACATAAGCCACTTCTTCCAGTGAAGAAAAACCATGAGCCACTAATAAGGTAGCAATTTCCTCATCCACTTCCAGTGCAGCAGTAAATAATTTGACAATTCGACTGGATTCTTCCAAGTTTTTATTCTCAAATTCATCCGTAGTCATTACATTTAAAGTCCAGCCTGTTAGTTGGCTCGCCAGACGAACATTTTGGCCATTACGACCAATCGCCTGTGACAACTGCTCTTTTTCTACCGCCAAATCCATTGTGTGTGTATCTTCATCAACTACGATTGAAGAAATATCGGCTGGTGCCATCGCATTAATGACTAATTGGGCTGGATTATCATCCCATAAAACGATGTCAACTCGCTCACCACCTAATTCACTTGATACTGCCTGAACTCTAGCCCCACGCATACCAACACAGGCACCAACTGGGTCAATACGTCCATCATTAGTTTTAACCGCAATTTTTGCTCTATTACCAGGATCTCGAGCTGCAGCTTTAACTTCTATAATGTTTTCACCTATTTCTGGAACTTCAATACGGAACAATTCAATCAGCATTTCATTACGAGTACGGCTAACAAATAGTTGAGGCCCACGAACTTGTGGCGTGATTTCATATAAGTAAGCACGAACTCTGTCATTAGGACGAAACATCTCATGAGGCAGCATTTCTGCTCGAGGTAAGAAAGCTTCTGCTTTTCCGCCCAAATCGATAATGATATTGTCGCGCGTTACTTTTTTAACAGTCCCATATACCAACTGCCCTAATTTTTTTCTAAATTGGTCTACTACAAGCCAGCGTTCTGCTTCACGAACCTTTTGCATAATCACTTGTCGGGCTGCTTGCGCTTCAATTCGCCCAAATTCAATCGAAGGCATGGATTCTTCAATGCGTTCACCGACAGTAATTGTTGGGTTTCGCTCTTTAGCTTGAGTTAAAGTTAATTGATGTTCGGGAAACTCAAGCTCATCATCATTAACAACATCCCAGTATCGAAAGGTTTCATACTCACCAGTACGTGGATCAAGTTTTATTCTTACACCTATATCCAAACCAAAAATCTTGCGAGTAGCTGACTCCAATGCGGCTTGAATAGCAAGTAGAATAACATCTTTACTTACACCTCTTTCATTTGATAATGCCTCAGCTACTAATAACAATTCTTTGCTCATTGTTCGCCTCTCTATACTGTCAAATATGCCTTCACAATATTTGAAAAAAGTAGTTCGTGATTTTCGCCATTTACATTCAGTACAACAGAGTTCTCGGATGCAGAGACAATGGTACCTAGTAATTTACGCTTACTACTAACCGGTTTAAAAGTTTTTACCTGGACAAGTTGGCCAATGTAACGTTGATACTGCCAACTCTTAAATAGTGGCCTAGGAATACCAGGTGATGATATCTCTAGACTATAGTTGCCAGGAATCGGATCTTCTACATCAAGCAAAGCACTAACCTGACGGCTGACTGATTCACAATCTTCTAGGCCGATTCCATCCGCCTTATCGATATAGATGCGTAATAGAGAATGTTTACCTTGAGAAAGGTATTCACATCCCCATAATTCATATCCCATATCGTTAACAGTAGGTGCTAATAGTTGTTCTAGTTCATC
>CAZTYT010000174.1:0-388 GCA_964618245.1 uncultured Legionella sp.
AACTGATTTCCTGATACCAACCTGTGATGCCATAAAAAAGACCATCAATGACGAGCGTTGGTTTTAAATAAACTGTACCGCAGCCGTTGCCATTATTATGATCATAAATGCTGAGTACCCCATTTTTTGACCACCAGCAGAAAGGCGCAATATCAAGTGAATTGACAAAGCGATAAAACGGAATACCATCCAATTGCTTATCGAAATAACTATTGAAAGCTGCACCTCCCGGGGTAAGCCCTGCAAAACTGATCGGTACAAAAGTAGTTACCGCACCATTTACGCCTTTATTGATCCAATAATTGAGGAAAGTAAAATAGGTTGGGGTTAAGGTGCCTCCCAAGCTGTGTCCAGTGATGAGGATACTTTTTGGCAGTGTAGTAAGCCC
>CAZTYT010000174.1:398-1308 GCA_964618245.1 uncultured Legionella sp.
CCTGAACTGGAAGAAGCGGTACGGGAGATGGATGCGCAGTAGCACCGGTATTGCTATCCGTAAGATTCGCCAAAATAGCAGTACCCGTGTGGGTGCCGCGGGCTACCATAGCACTGGCTGGAGCATTGGGCACAAGATCGGTGAGGGGTACCATGACGCCGGTGTCAAAATCCTGATATAACCAGGAATCCATACTAAGGAAATTAGTGCCACGCATCACCACCATCATACTACCTGTATCACTGCTGCGAGCAATAAACATACAAGCATCCGACTCCGAATCCCAGGTATAATCTGGATAATGCCAAGCAGGACCCCAAACTACATCATAACGATAGGCTGCCACGCTATCCCGGATTTGCTTACTCCATCCTTTAGGCGTCGAAGGATCAATGTACATACCACCTCCGATATAAGCAATATTGTCAAAAACAGCGGCTAAAGCAAGTGGATTGGGCAATTCAGCTTTGTCAAGGGCAAGTTGCGCTTCTTGTACATTCTGATCAATGCTGGATACTAAATTTTGATAATCTGCGGCAAGGAGCTGCTCGAAGGAATTTTCCCGCAAGTAATTTTCGTTGAAATTAGGCATGACTATGGGTTTAAGTAATGGAATATCCACAAGATAGGTATAAATAATTTATACCATCCTGCCCACAATCAAATTTTGTTTGCCTATGTTTTTAATCTGCTCCTTGTCTCTTTGCCGACGTTGAGGGATACTAATTTCCACCTTAATTTATTCATCCCTTTCTGCTTCTTCCGCTGCATCTTCTTCCTCCATTTCACGCATCGCATCTTCATACAGCGCATCCATTTCCCGTACCGCTTCTTCCAGTTCAGGATTCGTTTTACTGGCTTCACGCAAAGCCTGGTGTACAATTTTTGCCTGTTCAAATATATAAGCCTC
>CAZTYT010000174.1:1318-4882 GCA_964618245.1 uncultured Legionella sp.
AGCAAGCTGGGTATCCTCCATATTTTGCCCAAAGGCTTTCATTTCGGATTGTAATCTTATAAGCCCTCGTTTCGTTACAGCTTGCCGGGCACGATAGGCATCTTCAAATTCTTGCGTAGTACCCCCCGCTGTCAGGAAGTTAATTTTATCCTGGATGACGTTTTGACGGGTTCGCTGCAAAAAAAGCTTTAAATCTTCCATCGTTTTTATCATTTCCTCCATTTTCTCCGGCGAAGGAAGTTTCTCAGGATCAAAAGGTAAACTCATGACTATCAATTTTAGGTATGATAAAATTACTTATTACACATCGATAGGGTATAAGCCTATTGACAATAGCTGATATGAAGTGTTTACCTTGCTTGGGTCGGAAAAAGAAAAGAAGTGTAATTTTGAATGATGCTAAATACTTTTACAATATTAGCACTTTTTAGAATAATATCCAAGCCTTGACTATTAAAAATGCAGAAGGTATTTTTAATGCTCAAATTTTAGACATCTTACCCCAATAAACTATTATTGCATGCTCTTCGTAGGATCGCCATATAAAATGGCTTCATATTTACTGCAAGATCGTACCCTTAAATACTTGCCAGATAGGCTTTGGGATTTGTACCCGTCCACTTTTTGAATGCACGGCGGAAAATACTAGGCTCGGCATAGCCTAATTTATAAGCAACTTCATTCACCGTGAGGCTTGGGTTTTTGAGCATACTGGTAGCGAGTTCCAGTTTTATGGCATCAAAGATTTCCTGAAAAGAAGTGCCCTCTTCCTGCAATTTACGCTGGAGGGTGCGAGGTGATACACGGAGGTATTGTACGATGTCGGAAAGTTGCGGCAAGACATGGTTAAAGTTTTGGAGGATGGCACGACGAACTTCACTAGCAAAAGATTCCTGTTGTTGGATTTTGAGAATTTCTTTTTCTAATAAGTCCCTAAAAAAACGATTCAACACCGGATTATGCCCGATCACAGGCAGTTGCATATCGCGCAGCCGATAGATAATACAGTTATGTTCTTGTTGGAACAAAGGTTCACATTTTAATACACTTATATATGCTTGTATATTTTGTGGTCGGGCAGTACGCAGCAACACGCGCACGGGATAGATGGTTTTGCCGCAAAGCATTTTAGCAATATGTATAGAGCCAGCCATAGAATGCTCTACTACCTGCCGGGTAGCCTCTGCTGATAGCAGCCGCCAGGCCTGTACGGGTTCAATATAATAACAAAATTCATCCCCTCGAATCTCCAAGGAAAATTCGGTTGCGTTGGTTATTAGTGTATTAAATTGCTGTACATTTTGAAAAGCCGTTTGCAAATCAGCACTACTTTCCATCAAATAACCAACCATGCCCGCCAGCGCGGGCGAGCTGGCTTCTCCCAGATGCAAGCCCAAAAAAGGATCACCCGTATGCTGTATCGCTACTTCCCAAACTTTTGTGCATTGCTCCAGATTCGCCCTGGCATCCGTCTGTTCTAGTACCTCTGGCGTTATATCCATTGCTGTACAAAGCGCCTGCAAGTTTGCACCTTTTCGCACTGCCGCCATGAGTACGTTGCGCACAAATGCCATACTCGACCAATATGCTGTATTATTCATTGCGGATTCCTTCACGATGCTTTCATTTTATGGCGTTATCTGCCACTTTATTGGCGTAAAATACAACAAAAATACATTGCTTTTGCCTGCAACTTTGCAATATCAATATTCCACGATATAAAATCATCCTTATTATGAAATATCAAACACTTCAAACGCATTGGCGCACTTTTTTCCATTTTACGGTTGCAGCAATTCCATTGGCGGCTTTCTTATGGGGCTTCTATCAAGACTGGTCGAACAAACTTCGCCCTATTTGTAAAATCTTGCAGGTGTTGCTATCCTTCCTTGGCTGGTTGGGCGCTCTATTGGGGTATCAATGGGACTTGGCGCAGGTTATTACAACTTTCGTACGCGTACACGGACACCTGGATTTGCTTTGGCAATATATAACAACTACTACGCTATAAGATTTTATTATAATTACTAAATAAATCACCTATGACTTTTACAATTCTTGGCGGCGGCATCGCCGGACTTACTACTGCCATCGCCTTAAAGCAAATGGGTATCCAGGCAACCGTTTTGGAAGCTGCGCCGATCATGAAGCCTGTCGGTGCAGGATTAGTGCTTGCCGCCAACGCCATCAAGGCTTATCGCCGATTGGGCATCGCCGAAAAAATCATCACCAGAGGGCAAGCTTTATCTACCTTGCAAATTCTCAATCAGAGAGGCAAGGTGCTGACTTCAGCGGACGCCGTTGCCATTAGCCAAAAATATGATTTGCACAATTTTGCCATCCATCGGGCGGCACTGCAAGACGTATTATTAGCAGAACTTGACTCCCCGCAAATCATTACGAATAAAAAAGCGATTGGTTTTGACCGGCTGGCAGGAGGAAAAATAGAAATTTTATTTGCCGATGGCTCTACACATTTGACTGATTTTCTCCTTGTTGCCGATGGCATTCATTCTACAATTCGGCAGCAATTGTTGCAGGACTCCAAACCCCGCTACGCAGGATACACGTGCTGGCGCGCAGTAATTGATGACCCTGGCTTGCATTTGAAAATTGCAACAGAAACCTGGGGAAAGGGCAGCCGCTTTGGCATGGTGCCTTTGGCAAATAATAAAATTTACTGGTTTGCCTGTGTGAATGCGCCCCAAAATGATCCGATCCTTCGGCATTGTAAACCAGCTGACTTACAGCGTATTTTTCAAGACTTTCATTCGCCTATTCCTGCTATTTTAGAAAATACCAGCGATGCCGACCTTATTTGGAATGACATAATCGATTTGAAACCTATTGCCCAATTCGCTTTTGGCAATATCCTACTTATTGGAGATGCCGCACACGCCACGACGCCCAACCTGGGTCAAGGCGCTTGCCAGGCAATAGAAGACGCGGTCATCCTTGCAGATGAATTAAAAAAACATACAGCACCGATGGATGCCTTTGTTGCCTTTGAAAAAAGAAGACTTCCCCGCACGCATTACATCGTAAACACGTCCTGGACGATGGGAAAAATGGCACAATGGAGCAACCCCTTACTCCTTGCTTTGCGCAATGCTATTTTTCAATTAATACCTGAAAGCGTGAATGAAAAGCAAATGAAGCGCGTGTTAGAAGTTGATTTTTAAGAAAATGGAGCCGTAGCGTAGCATTTATTTATATACAAGCGAAAAGAGATTCCAAGTCATACCATACGTTTTGACTATTAATCAAGGCGTTACAAACTGTTAACTGCGTAAGATATTATAGAAAGGAGCGACTGAATTCCTGCGGGAATTCGAGCGGAAAAGAAACTATTTATAATAATAAAGAAGGTTTATTAGGAAAGCGGCGTTATTTTGCATACCTTCGCAGTATCATTTTAGTTTAGCAAGTTTAATTTTAACCTTTCTTAGAAATCTTAAAACCATTCTTCGCTACGCTTTCCTGATTACAATCAATTGATTTGATTGATTTTTTCACTCTTAATTTTTTCTAATGAATATTTTCGTAGCTAAATTAAATTCTCAG
>CAZTYT010000175.1:0-4877 GCA_964618245.1 uncultured Legionella sp.
GGAAAACTGATCCATTCCGGCCGCAATCCCTAATTTTTTTTGAGAAAAATTTGCTCCTATACGGGCTTCTCTAAGTCTTTTACATAATGGAGATTCCATAAACTCTAACCATAACATTACCCATACTTAGAGAATCTAAGTTTTTTAACCAACCAGATACTTAGGAATCCTATACATAGTTCAAGCAATGAGGTAAAATTGATCAAAATTAACTCTCATGGTTAATAAATAAACTTCAAAGGAGAAGAAATGGGAAATTTTGTACAAAACTCGTTGATTAAAGGTGAGCAAATTCAAGAAACAGCGACGATAAGTTGGTTAAGTCAATTCGGGCATTTCACAGTTGGTATTATATTAATTCTTATCTCTGATGCGACTGAATTTGATTTAACTACAATTGGAGTCTTTTTCTTCATTCTTGCGGTTGTTAATGTTGTCACCACGGAATTAGCAATTACTAATAAAAAACTAATTGGTAAGGTTGGTTTTATTCGTCGTTCTTCTATTGACATTCCACGCCATCAAATTGAATCACTGAATATAGATCAAAGTATTACTGGACGACTTCTTGGATATGGCAAAATAACTGTTAATGGTTCTGGTGGCAATAAAGCCAGTATCCCTTATATCAAAAACCCCCTGCAGTTCAGAAAAATGGTAATGAATGCTCTTGATAACAACGGTTAATCCTTTTCTAACAGCCAAACGATTATAGGTCAGATAACACTTCCAGTTTGGCTTTTCTTCTTCGATTACTTTCACGTATAGCCTCTCGTCCTGCTTCTGTCCGCGGTCCAGTAGATTTTCCACCATGCAATTTACAACGGCCATTTAAGGGTTTATCAGCTGTTTTATCCCAAACAGGAGGAGCTTGGCATGACCCACCTCGTCTAGTTTTAGCGCCGCATGTCCCACGATTTTTTCTTGAATTTGTGGAGATTTTAGCGAGTAAAACTGTCTCGCTCAACGCATTATCAACTAAAAATGGCATTATACTCCTCCATGTGAAATTTCATGTCATTATAATCCATACCCCATGACGCGCACATGCATCAGTAGTATGAACTAACTCCGAATGCTGATTATTTTAAGATATCTCGTAAAACACTTGATAGCAGTTGTAATTTTGGCCACCTATAAAATCAACTGCAACCCATTGCTTTCCAAGAAAAAAACTTAAGACAGGTTCACATGCATACACAAATTGGAGCTACATAGCCGCATTTACATTGTACCAACGGATGTCTGCAGCGATACAATCTTGCGACAGCGTTCAATTAGCACTTCAATATCATAGTTATGCTCAATCAATACAGCATCGAGCAAATCCTCTAGCTCATCGTGCTCAAGGACATTATCTTTCCAACTTTCGGCATGTAATACGCGGAAGTAATGCCGTAGTGTTTCTAAGTGAGAGCCTAAACTACGCTTACGTTCGTAGCGTAATTTTATTTTTTGATATTCAGGTGACTTTACGTCCAAATGATCATTTATAAGCACATCGCCTATGTTTGTTTTGATAATGTGATCCATATACCCTCGGTGATTTTGTGAATTTAATGAGCGATTTATTAATTATTGATGACTATCCGACCGCCTGAATTATGCGTATCCGTCCAATGGTTCTCTGTAAGCGGGCAATCACAGTCAAATAACAGCAAGGGCTTAACAGCATATTGACCGCACAGACCGCCAAAACCGCCGATTTTCAGACTACCTACAGCATAATAATAAATATGCAAGGGATATTTTTTGTCTGTCATTATTAAAAAATCCCTCGCGTGACTCTTCTTGTGAATAAGAAACGGTCAGGCGGCTTTTAATATAAATTCATCTCTTAAAACTATATATATAAAGGGTTGTAGCGTTTTTCCTTCTGGCCGCTATACCCAAAAAATAGACGGTCAGCAGGCGGCCTTGGCGGACTCGTAGCTAATGCCACATAAGCCCGTTAAATATGTAAACACGTGTCCGTCCATAGCCATGTATCTTATATTTAATGCTCGACTCGATAATGGCTTTTGAGTTTTTTGTTATTTTGTTTGTCTGAATCCAACCCGCTTCAATCAGCGATTTAATTGCAAGGTCTTGAGTAAACCCCTTGTGCATTTCTTTAAATCCCGCTGGTAGCACGTAATAAACCCATTCATCATTTATTCGTGCTCTAAACCCCGCGCGATTAGTGGTTTTTGAATAATCATCAGAGCTGCCTTCGGTGATATCTGTAAATCGACTTTCACCATGTAACTCAAAAAACTCCCTAATTTGTTTTAATGCCTTAATGCTCTCTTGATTCTCAACACCGCCTCGTTGATTAAGCCACACTTTAAAACACTCAACCGTCGCTTTTATTGCTTCACCAACGCACCAACCCGTTATACCCAACCCTGTAGCTAATTCACCGGAGGCAGCAGCTAATGCAAAACGATCTAGTGCGCGATCGGCTTGTCCACCGAGTTCATCTTGGTACTCAGCAATTAATTGGCTTTTTATTTCAACTATCTTGTTTCGCGCTGCATCAATGACTTCAGGCTTGATTAATGCGTTTAAAAACTCAATGTAAGCTGATCCATAAAATTTGCTCGATTGCTCCACCAAGTGCTTACTTAATTCAGAGCCTGATTTAAATCCATGTAAAACATCAAAAACACCATGCTCACCAACAACGGCCGGAATATCCAATACCCTTATTAACTGTCCTTCTGTCTCTCGGTTGCCGCCTTCTTCAATATGCTGTGAAATAGGTATTTCACCTGTCAACATAAAATTGGTTCTAAATGTAATCAATGGCCTTAGTTCGCCATCCGGTTTCATGCGTTCTTTGCCTGCTCCGTTACCCAGCATATACACAGATTCGCCCATATTCTTTGAACTCATTTGCGCGGCCTCATCAAGCACCATAATACAATCATTGTGAGCTAATGCGGTTTTTTCCAAAGCGTTATCTGTTGTGCGGCAAGTAAGAAGGTACTCAGGACTACTAACAATCGAAACACAGACCTTGGCGATTGTTGTCTTGCCAGTGCTACTTTGACCAAAAAGGTTAATTCCACCGTTAGATCGCCCCATTGGCTTTAATAACGCTGCTGCAAACGCATGCGAGACAGCAAAAATTAAGCGTGAATTGCCTTTACAGAAAGCCCCCACATTTTCTCGCCAATCGCGGAGTGTTCCTTTTGCTTTAAATAATGAATTTAATTTGTCAGATTGATAAACTATTTGCTCTATTGTATTACCATGACCTATAGTTCTATCAGGCAAAACAAAAACATTTTTATTGTTTTTGTCGCAGTGCCAGCCAATACAATCCACACTCGAATAATGCAAGACAGGCGTGCATCTCATAAGATAATTTTTAAGGTAAGATCCATTAAAAATAGATACTCCAACATTAAACAACAATGCAGATAAGCCTCTTTCATCGCTTAATAATTGTCTGGGTATTGATAGTTTTTGAATTTGTCCCCGTATATCCAAACAAAGTAACGTCATCCCATAATGTTGTTTAGAATATAAGTCGTTCTGGCTAGCCAGAACAACTATTCGTGACGATACAGGGACATAACTAGTTTTTCCTTCAAGATAAATCATTGTTTTTGTTAATTTAAATCCTTCAGGTATTTCTGAAAATTTATCTTCCTCGAATACACCTTCTTTTGATTCAATCAATTTCCTCTGCTCTATGAATTTTTCCTCATCCGTTTTTTTGCATTTTTTTTCCTTACCCTCTTTAGGCAAAGCTGCTTTTTTATCATCAGGCTCAATGATTTTTTTTGTTCGCATCCCCTCTCTTTTAGATTTTTTCTTAATCGCCATCTCTGTTGTATTATCTATGACAGAGCTTCCTGCTCCGTCAATATCAACCTCACTGTCATTATTATCAGTGCTCATTTATACGCTCTCGGAAATAGTCTTTAATTGCCAATTAATTTCTATTTTGGTTTGCTCAAGACCATATGCTTTAAAATGATCATTCCAATCATCACCAATATTAGGTGGTGTAATAATATAACCGCCCGTTATTTTTTGAGCCGACATCGCTGCTTTTTGACCTGTTTTTGATTGATCATTATCAGCAAAGAATATTAATTTTTTATCAGGATAGAGAGCCTGTATGTGTTTTGCTTTATTAGTAATACCGCTAGAATTGCATGCCATAACTACAGTGGCATCCGTTAAAAAGGATACTGTCAATGCATCTGCATAGCCTTCAACGACACTTATCCAAGATAAGCGAAGTGAGGATGATCCTGGAACAACATGTACAGCGTTAGTTATGCTTGCATTAGCAAGGAATCCACGACTTCCGTCAGCATTTATAAATTGCAGGCTGACAAGATCCCGCGTTGTTAAATCATATAAAGGAATGATTAAAGCGTCCTTGCGGACGATTTGTTTGCTGTCTGGAACTTCATAGGGTTTAGTATTTATTAACGCAGGTAGATCAAGGTTCTTACCTGTTAGGTATGGATGAACTCCCCAGAGACATTGAGATAAAATATTATTACAGTGAGTTGTGGCTATATTTTGCTTTTTATCTAGAGCTTGTGTTTGGATCAAAGTTTTTTTCTTGGCTAGCGTCTTTTGGTTTTGAGTTGACGATTGATGTTCTCTGAGATATTGAGCAACCATGTGAAAAGCCTCACGACTGGATACCCCTTTATATTGTGCGATTAAATTAAATCCGTCTATAAATTTACTATTAGTACAGGTTGCACAAACACACCAGCCATGGTCTTCATCTGTGAAGCGAAACCCATCCTTACCTCCGTGTATTGGGCAGGGAGAATGCTTGCCAGAAAGAAAATTTTTATCAATTCCAAAGTGAGGTAGTATTTCATTGCCCCATCGACCATATGCGGCTTCTTTAATATCTG
>CAZTYT010000176.1:0-4876 GCA_964618245.1 uncultured Legionella sp.
ATTAAAGTAGTCGGCTGGGTAGAGAATCCGGATACTTATCCCATTCAAGCCAAGCGCCATACCATGGAATTTTTACGTGATGTGGCTCACTTACGCCCCCGTACCAATACTATCAGTGCTGTAACACGCATTCGACATTGCCTCTCTCAGGCGGTACATCGCTTTTTTAGTGAACAAGGCTTCTTCTGGATTCATACACCAATTATTACCGCCAGTGATTGTGAAGGGGCTGGTGAAATGTTCCGAGTTTCAACTCTGGACTTATTGAATGTGCCCAAAACGGCCCAAGGACAAATTGACTATAGCAAAGATTTTTTTGGCAAAGAAACCTTCCTGACTGTTTCTGGTCAATTGAATTTGGAAGCTTATTGCATGGCGATGTCTAAGGTTTATACCTTTGGCCCCACATTCCGTGCTGAAAATTCTAATACCAGTCGACACTTGGCTGAATTTTGGATGATTGAACCTGAAGTAGCGTTTGCCACTTTGCATGATATTTGCGATTTAAGTCAAAACATGCTGCGCTATTTATGTAGGGCTGTATTAAATGAACGTCTCGATGATATGGAATTTTTTAATGCCTTTGTAGCGCCAGGCTGTCTTGAGCGTTTACAGCATGTGGCTGAGTCAGATTTTGAAATTATGACTTATACTGATGCGATTAAGATCCTGGAAAAATCGGGACACCCCTTTGAATTTCCAGTCAGCTGGGGCTTGGATTTACAATCTGAGCATGAGCGCTATTTGGCAGAAGTTCATTGCAAAAAACCAGTAATTCTGACCAATTACCCTCAAGAGATTAAGGGCTTCTATATGCGGCTTAATGAAGATGGAAAAACCGTGGCAGCCATGGATGTTTTAGCCCCAGGTATTGGTGAAATTATTGGTGGAAGTCAACGTGAAGAACGTTTGGATATCCTAGATCGACGTATTGAAGAATGTAATCTTAACAAAGAAAGTTACCAATGGTACAGAGACTTACGTCGCTATGGCACTGTACCTCATGCCGGCTTTGGCTTAGGCCTTGAACGCCTGGTCAGTTATGTGACTGGTTTGGCCAATGTACGCGATGTCATTCCATTCCCACGTACTCCTGGAAATGCGAGTTATTAGCTACAAATTGGAAATTTTCCTGCAAACAAATGTTTTTGTTGGGCTACGGCCCAACTTTTTCCTGAAAATGCTGTTCTTATCAAAGAACATGTGCTCGAAGAAAAGCTAAAATGACTCCTAACAATAATATCTTTAAGAAAACTATTAATTACAATTAATACTACATTAAGCTCTTTCTCAGCAAACTGCCTATCTTGAGAAACAGCTGCTTATTCCCGGTACTCATTTGCAATTATATTTTTCCTCTGGTAGATTTTTGGGGTTTTAAGGTTCGATCTACCATTAGGAATCGCTTTAATTATTAACAAGGGAATGTATTATGAAAAGGAGTTTTGTTCAGCTTGGAGTTGCCGCTTTATCTGCTGTTAGCTTTTCGCTTTGTTTTGCCACTTCGATAAAACATGTTTATGGTCTTGAGTATGCTAAAAATTATAACTCTCGAACTAATGGAAGTGCTTATATTCAAGCAGCAGCTTTCTCTAATAAATCCAATGCTGAACGTTACAAAAGAACAATACAACCCCGAACACCGCATCCAGTGACTATTTCACGTAAAAACAAATTATATTTAGTTTTAATTGGTCCAATGAACTCGACACTTGAGCTGAGAAAAACAGCCACTGCTCTACTCAACCCACCTAGCCCCCGTAGTATAGGAAGAAAAAATAGGGTACAAATGCAACCCGCCAAAAGCATAAAACGCAATCCCACACCAAAACAATCAAACAAAGTTCTTACTTTAGAACAAAGAAACTCGGTTCAGAGCCCTGTTTTAAATAGAAATGCAAACTGGTTTATTACTGCCGGAGCTGGTGCAGAATTCCCAACTGCTAAAGGAAACATCTCAATCAATAATGGTTCATTTTTCCCAGCACCTTATGATACTGATACCTATACGACTAACCAGTCTTCAAGCGCATTAGTTATTGTTATGGCGGGGCGCCGTTGGGAACGGGAGAGCAAATGGATTCCTGCTTTTTCTTTAGGCGTACTCTACCAGCATAGCTTTCTCGATACTGTGAAAGGAACAGTATCCCAATATTCACTCCCGGAATATACAAACTACAATTATTATTGGGACTTATCTTCTGATATTGTTTTGGCTTCTGCTAAACTGAATCTCTATGCCCAAAACCGCTTCTCACCCTACATCACTGCAGGCCTTGGTGGCGCATTTAACCATTCAAGCTATAGTGAAGAAGCCCTGCCAGATGTTACTCCTCGTCTAAGTCCTGATTTTTCAGGAAACAACAATCAGTTTGCATATAATGTCGGTGCAGGTATCGATTTTCGAGCATCAAATAACTGCATCATTAACGTCGGATATCTTTATCAGAACCTGGGTGATATATCTGCACAAGGTAGTGGCGCATGGTCTGACACTTCTTTTGGTTTAAGGACTTATGGCCTTAATGAAGTATTAGCGAGTGCAACTTATTTATTTGATAACTAAATTGAATACTATTTAAAGGGAATTAAGTATGAAATATCTGAAGGAAATTATTGGTTATCTGGGCGGAGGAATCCTGTTCATAGGGCAAGCAATGGCAGCATCGAATCCTATTTCATGGACATTGGACCAATCGTTTCCAAAGCCAGTTGCTGTCGGTACAGCTTATTCAGTCACCTATACTCTGACAAATACCTTACCATTCCAATTGGTAAACCCTTTACTTATAAAATACAATGCCAGTCCAAGTAATGAATTTACCTATTCAGATAAGTGCACAGGGCAACGATTGATGCCAAAAGCGTCATGTAAGATTGTTATTTATTTAAATCCGATTGCATCTGGGCAAAAACTTATACAAGTTACCATTGCCGGCTATGATAAAAACTCAGTCCCATTACCCTTTTTGGTAACATCCACTAATACAACCCCACAGCCGCCTTTCGCAGCGGGAGTATCTGGAGCAGTGACAATTCCATTGCCTGTGTCAACAGATAGCACTGCTGTAAATCTTCCATTTCTGTTTACCTTTAATAATTATTCTAACATTGCTGCGACAAGTCTACTTGCGACTTTGACACCAACTGGAGGAACTATTGCGAGTGTCACCAATAACTGCAATGGTTTTCCCTTAAGCCAATCAAGTGGCCCCTGTACTATATCAGGGACTTTTACTCCAGCGGGAACACCTGCATTACAAGGTATTACCGCAACTCTGACTTACGGCGGTGTGAGTGGTAGCCCGACAAAAATCTCAACAAACACGGCAGTAAGTACCAGTTCAACGTTCGTTGGTGTCGCTCAACCCGGATTGTCTCCATTATTGACACCTAACACAGTTTATCAGGCAACTGGAGTTGCTCCTTATTTTCTATTTACAAACCATACCGGAGCTCCTGCAAATTTAACAGCGCCTACACTTGCCAATAACCTGAAATGTTCTGCAAGTGACGGCAGTGATTGCTCAAACTTACTTTCCTCCTTCTCGACCTCCTGCAACCCAGGAAACCTTCCAGATGGAGCACAATGCTACATAACAGCAACCTTCACTACACCGGCTTTTACCCAACCCATTACCTATACGTTGACAGCAACATTAGTTTATGGCGGAACTTCAACTGCTGCGGTGATCACCAGTGGCTCCATGGTGGCACCAGTGCTTCCATCTTCACGGGTTGTACAATTAGTAAATAACTGCCCCTTTACCTTGTCCTATTCACTGCATGGTGGCGCCTTAGGTGGAGTTCCTGCTGCTTGTCCTCAGGGCTCTGTGCGCTATTCTGATGGGAATTGCTATTGGAATAATTATGCAGGAAAGTCCAATATATTGAAGTCTGGTGCGACTGATCGGGTTATTATTCCTGGCTATAGCTATACCTATCAAGGTAATCCTATTCAATGGAGTGGTAATATTTCTGCAAGTGTAGGCTGTGCTCAACCCAATGGAGGCTCCTGCACACAGGCGACTTGCACTGGCGATAATGGGGGTACAAGCTCTTGTGGTGTGGCTCAAGGCTTTATACAGCCCGCCACACAGGCAGAAATAACGATGCAAGCAAACTCCCAAGCAGATAGTTACGATGTTGAAGTTATTAATGGATTCCATATCCCCATCTCGATGACACCATATTACTACATTAGTAGTGATGGTACAGTCAAAATTCCGGCCGTGGCAGATAATTACAATTGTGGTGTACCAGGCAATTATTTTACTGGAGCTGCATTATCTAATGGCTTTGGCTCTTGTAATTGGAGTGGAGCAACTACCCCAACACCACATGGTTACTACTATAATGTGGCCGGAGGCTCTGGACAATCTTGTGTAGCAACAGCCCCATCATGCCCATCACAAGAAGTATGTGGTATTAATGCCTCCTTGAAACAGGTATGTGGTAATTTCATCGGATATTGGACGCCAGATCAACTCTGCGGGCAAAGTTTTGGCACATCTTCAACCAGTGCCCCGTTCTATACAGGTTTATCCTGCGCAGCCCCTACCGGTTATGGTATACCAGGAGACCCATACAACAATACCTACACCTCATTAATGACGTGTTCCAAGCCAATTGCAGGGAACCCCGCCTATAACACTTGTTATGGAACTTATTCAACAGGAATGCCTGATACTTGTTGTGGTTGTGTAAACTGGTGGGCAGCTCCGACTTTTATTGCCGGAGTGAATCCAAATGGCGGCCCTGGTGTCACAGTAGCAACCTGCCCTACAGGCTATTCAAGTGTAATTTGGACTTCATTTATACAACAAGGTTTTCAATGGCTAAAAACTGCTTGTCCTTCCGCCTATGTATATCCTTT
>CAZTYT010000177.1:0-4855 GCA_964618245.1 uncultured Legionella sp.
GGATCGGCTGCGGGGCAGGATTTTCAGGAGATCGCTTAGAGCCTGCAATTATACTGGCAGAAAAAGGAGCATTGGATTATTTAGTTTTAGAGTGCCTGGCGGAAAGAACCATTGCATTAGCACAAAAGCGCAAACTACAAGACCCAAGCAAAGGTTATGATCCTTTATTAGAACAAAGAATAGAATCTTTATTACCTATTTTAATCAAAAATAATATTCGATTAATTTCTAATATGGGAGCGGCAAATCCCATAGCTGCTGCTGAAAAAGTAATTGAAATAGCGCGAAAACAAGGTTTGAAAATAAAGGTGGCGGCGGTTACAGGAGATGCTATTTTGGATAAAATTAATCCGGCGATGCCTACGATGGAAACGGGGGAAGCACTAGAAAAAGTGGGCGAATTAATTTCTGCAAATGCTTATTTAGGCGTGGATGCGATTTTACCGGCATTACAAACCGATGCAAATATTATTATAACGGGCAGAGTCGCCGATCCATCTTTGTTTTTAGCGCCGATGATATATGAATTTGGCTGGAAAACAGACGATTATGATATACTTGGTAAAGGAACGGTGATCGGACATTTACTCGAATGCGCTGGGCATATTACTGGTGGTTATTATGCCGATCCTATTAAAAAACCGGTGGAAGGGCTGGAAAACCTGGGGCACCCTTATGCAGATGTGTTTTCGGATGGTTCCGCCATTATTGGTAAAGTAGATGGCACGGGCGGGCTTGTTAATTTGCAAACAGCAAAGGAGCAGTTATTATATGAAGTTACAAATCCAAATGAATATTTTACACCCGATGTAATAGCGGATTTTATGTCGGTAAAACTGGAACAAATTGCTGATAATCAGGTGAAAATGACGGGCGGGAGCGGTAAAGCAAAACCTGCTACTTACAAAGTAAGCGTTGGGTATAAGGCATTTTATTTAGGAGAGGGGGAAATATCTTATGCCGGCACAGCAGCTTTGGAACGGGCGCAACTGGCTGGAGAAATTATATATAAAAGATTATACAAAGAATATCATGATTTAAGGATTGATTACATGGGATATAATGCGGTGCATCGTACAAATTTTGAAAGCACCTCTGTTCCTTATGAAGTTCGACTGCGCGTAGCGGGCAAAGCGCAAACAATGGAAGATGCAGCGTGGATCGGTCAGGAAGTAGAAGCGCTTTACACGAATGGCCCGGCGGGTGGCGGCGGGGTAAGAAAATCGGTCAATGAAATAATCGGCATTGTGTCAGTATTAGTAGAAAGAGTTAGTATTCAACCATTTGTAACTATTTTTGAAGTATAAAAAAATATAATATTATATGAAATTATACGAGATTGCACATAGTCGCGCGGGAGATAAAGGCAATACCTTGACACTTTCTTTAATTCCTTATAATGAATCGGATTATGATATGCTTTGTGATAAAATAACAGCAGAAAAAGTAAAAAACCATTTAAAAGACATCGTTTCAGGCGAAATTATTCGCTACGAATTACCCAATATTTCATCCTTGCTTTTTGTATGCGAAAAAGCTTTATTAGGCGGCGTTACCACTTCTTTAGCCATCGATACACATGGAAAATCAATGAGTTATGCTTTATTAGAAATGGAATTGTAAATAAATATCGAAAATTTGCACAAGCAGGAACTTTACTTGCTTAAAATGTTTTAGGTGTAGTGGACACCGACATAAAATGAAACTAAATGACTCGAACGTTTTATAATATTTTAGTTAATTCCCTAACTGCTTCACTTACAAATAATTCTGTTTGGTTTGCCGTTACTTTTTGGGCTTATCTGGAAACACAATCGGTACTTGCTACTTCCATTATGGCAGGTATTTACTTAGGAACAGTGGCACTTTCAGGATTTTACCTGGGGTCTATTGTAGATCGTTACCGGAAGAAGTATGCTATGTTAATTTCCAGCGTCGTTTCGTTCTTTTTATATTTAATTGCCGGAATTATTTATGTTAGTACGCCGCAAGCTATTTTTAAAGACCCATCCAGTATTGCACTTTGGATATTCATTATTCTGGCGCTTTTTGGCGCTATTGCTGGCAATATTCGTTCCATCGCACTATCCACCATTGTCACTTTATTAGTGCCTGGAAATCAAAGAGATAAAGCCAATGGGTTGGTTGGCACGGTCAATGGGGTCTCTTTTCTGGTCGCTTCCATTTTTAGTGGTCTGATTATTGGGTTTTTAGGCATTTTTTGGATGCTGGCATTAGCACTTGGGCTCACCCTTGCAGTTATTATTCATTTATGGACTATTGCTATTCCTGAAAAAGAAATTATACATGCTGAACAAGAATCAAAAAATGTTGATATAAAAGGAACGATTAAAGCGATTCATGTAATACCAGGTCTATTTGGGCTTATTTTTTTTAATACTTTTAATAATTTTTTGGGCGGCGTATTCATGTCTTTAATGGACGCGTATGGTTTGTCGCTCGTTTCGGTGCAAGTATGGGGTATTATGTGGGGCATTTTGAGTTTAGGATTTATCGTTGGTGGTATCGTAGTAGCAAGGCAAGGGCTTGGAAACCAACCACTTCGGACGCTTTTTTTGTGTAATATTATCATGTGGACGATTTGTATTTTCTTTACTATTCAAGCATCTATTGTATTGACAGCCTTGGGTTTATTTATTTACTTATGCCTGATTCCCGCAGTGGAAGCCGCGGAGCAAACCATTATACAAAAAGTAATACCGCTGGAACGGCAGGGTCGGGTCTTTGGCTTTGCGCAAAGTATTGAACAGGCAGCGTCTCCTGTCACGGCTTTTGTGATTGGTCCAATCGCACAATTTATTTTCATTCCATTTATGACCACCGGAGCGGGGGTAGATTTAATAGGCAGTTGGTTTGGAACGGGCACAGATAGAGGCTTAGCGCTTTTATTTACCCTTACGGGAATGGTTGGGTTAATTGTTACATTATTTGCCATGCAATCCCATGCATATAAAGTCTTAGCAGTAAATTATAAAAATACATGATAAAATAATAATATTATTACATAAAATTTTAAAACTTAACGCTTTATTGCCACCGGCATTTTTTTATCATAATCGCCCATAATGACAGGTGTTTGACGATTGCCGGTATAAGTGCGGACATTTTCGTAAATGAAATCATAAAGCTCCTGTACACTAATCGCACTATCATTATTGCTATCTGCTTCGCCTTTTAATCCTCGAATCAAAAAATGACTAAAAACACCCTGTCGCAGCCCGCTGGATTCGAGCGAAGTTTCCTCCGACTTAGAGGAGAGTAAAAGAGCCGTACCAGGCTCAGCTTGAGCTAGTTTTTCATAATAACTAGTTATAATGCTTTGGGCAGAGCCGCTCCGCATGGCAAGGAGACTACCGCTGTGGCAAGCATCCGCAATACAGAGTTTATATTTGGCATTACTATTTTTTAGAATGGAAGTGATTTCTTCATGTAATAATTTATGATCAAATCCGTCAAAATCAATGGGTAAGAAAGCTCCTTTCAAGCCATGTCCAGAGAAATAGAGTAAGACCATATCATTTGGACCTGCCTGATTGAATAATCGTTCCATTGTCTCTTTAATATTTGCATAGGTTGCGGCATCATCGATCAGAATTTCCATTTGTTCATCTGGGATAGCGCCACCCTCCGGGCTTTTCAAAAAAGAGTGAATGCGATAAGCATCATCATCGGTATAACGCAGCACTGGCATGTGATTATAAGAGGCTACCCCTATAATGACTGCCCAAACTTTGGACGTATTGCCTATCGGCGCAATGGGGCGCTTTGTTTCCTGACGAGGAGGATTCTGTTCATTTGATTCATCTACCAGGATATAAGGATTTTTTGCGCCGATATAAGTACCCTCGCGCCAATAGCCACTTACTTTGCCACCGTCCACCAGATAAAGCGTGCCATAGCCATTGAAATAACCACCTGACCATTCCCCGTCATAGCGCTCGCCATTCGCATACTCTGCTTTGCCTTTACCATGAGGGCGCTCCTGTAGCATATCGCCGGTGTACTTCGCACCATTTTTAAAAATATAAATGCCCGTTCCATTTTGACAATTGCCTTTGATACAGCCCACTTGTGCCGCAATTTTTTCACCTACATACTCTCCCTCGCGCCATTGACCAGTTTGCGTAGCGCCACTTGGTTTGAACAAAGTACCCGTACCATGTTTAGCGCCATCAAGAAAATTGCCGACATATTTGTCGCCATTTGGGTAATTCGGATAAAAAAAAGCGCCGTAACCATTCGGGCGACTATTCGCAAACTGCCCTTCGTATTTACTCCCATCCGAGTAAGCGAAAATCCCATTTCCATTATTACAATTGCCTGAAAGACAACCAGTTTGAATATCTGCTACTTCTGTGGTTGCGAGCGCCGTTTCGATATTGCCACTGGCATCTATCGGCTGACCATTTTTCCATAAGCCGGTGCGTTTGGATCCATCAGAATAACTTTTAGTACCCTTACCATTTGGATAGCGGAATGCCCATTCTCCCTGATATTTGCTACCATCAGAATAGTAACAAACGCCCACCCCATGAATCTCACCGTTTCTAAAATCTCCAATGTAAACCGCTCCGCTTGGATAGATAAAAATACCCTGCCCATTGATACAATCGCCTGTCACACAGCCTTCTCGACTACTTTCCTTACCTATTACAAAGATGGCAGTTGGTATCAAGGCGATTGGCTCAAAGGCTATCCGCACGGCAAAGGTGTAAAAGTAGATGCAAGTGGTAAGCGACAGGAAGGTGTTTTCCGAAAAGGTTATCTGGTCAAAGAAGAGGAAATCACTGCACAGGAATTCATTATAAAAGGTAAGGAAAGTAGTCGAGAAGGC